>NZ_RQYW01000007.1 GCF_003932895.1 Leptotrichia sp. OH3620_COT-345
TCTCAAATACTTTCTCCTTTCCCTGCTCTTTTGATTTCAAATCTTCCACTTCAGCTTCAAGCTGTACTTTCTGTGCTTCAAATTCTCTTTTCTTTTGCACTTCCTTTTCAAGAAGATCATTAAATTTTGCTTCTATTGCATTCAGACTTTCAGCTAAGCTTTTTTGTGGTGCTGAATAACTTACTGATGATAACACCAGTATTTCGACTAATAAAAATATTACTTTTTTCATAGTTATCCTCCTTTAGAATATTAATTTATATTTTTTATTTAAAAATTTTTCATTTTTTTTAAATTATGTACCATATTTTATTTTAATTATACCTTATATATTTACAAAAAGTAAAATATAAAATATATATTTTTCTAAAAAGTAATAAAATAATATGTATAATAGCATAAAGGAGATGCATATGAGATTTGAAGTCAATGATGATAAATTACTTGAATTCAGTAATTTTCTCAAAAAATTAAGAGCTGAAAATAACTATACATTTGAATATATTAGAAAGCATACAGGTATTAATATAGCTGACTTAAATAGGCTTGAGAATGGAAGTAAAAAGAAAATCAATCCTTTTCATCTTATTGAACTTTCAAAAATATATAAAATTAATGTTTTGAAATTTTATGAAATACTAGGTTATATAGATCATGATAAAATTGACAGTTATGTTGAAAAAAATGTTATTGAAGAAAAAGTGGCGGATTTTTTAATTGAAAAAGAAAATCGAAATCAAAAAATCCCTTTATTCTCTTCAATTTCATCCAGCATTGAAAAAATGAAAAATTCTATTCCTGAAAGTTTTATTCAATTTCCTTTAAAGAATGAAAAAGCTTTAAAAGCAGCCTATCTTTTGGATAATACTATGGAACCTACTTTAAATAAGGGCTCTATAATAATTTTTAATTCTGATATTACCGAGTTAAGTAATAGTGAAATAGGAATTTTCCATTATAATAAAGAATATTCTGTAAAAAGATTCTATAAAGTCAAAGATGAAACTATTCTTCAAAGTGACAATTATGATTATCCTCCTATAATTATTAAAGAATATGATAATTTTAAAATTTTAGGAAAATTTGTAGGTGTAATTACTATTTAAATATACAATTAAATTAAAAAATAACGGTTATATTTTAATAAGAAACTTTTATTAAATATAATCGTTATTTTTTTATTAATTAAAGAAATAGTTTTATTTTTAATATAATTTTAGAATTTAAAAATATAAAAAACTTGAAAAAACTGAATACTTAAAAATCTATAAATTGCAAACCATACTTACAACTTCTATATATTATTTTCTATAGGCATGATCAAAAGAGGCAATTCCCGTAATCGGTCTTCTTATTATCCCTTTTATCTGAGAATTTCTATAATGATTTTCCACAGAAAAATATAACGGCACTATTACAACTTCATCAATCAGTATACGTTCCGCCTGATTTATTTTTCTATCTCTCTCTATTCCGTTCCCTAGAACTAGTATTTCATTTATAAGAGAATTATATTTATTTTTAGACCATATATCCTGATTTTTTTCATTTTTCTGTTTCCATCTTTCTAAATATGACAGAGAGTCATCGTATTTCGGTGACCATGTATTTAAAACTATATCATAATTCCCCGCCCTTGTTCTTGTAAGCCTTTCCTTAAAAGAAACCGTCACCACTTCAGTTTCCAGTCCGAGTTTTGTTCTTAATTCTTCTTGTAAAAACTGTATTTCAAGTATTTCAGGATCTGAATTTCCGGTTAAAAGCTCAAGCTTAAGTTTGCTAATTCCCAATTCTTTTAATGCTTCTTTATAAAGTCTTTTAGCATTTTCTATATCATTATCCTTAAAATATTTGTCATCAGGATAGTTATCCCTATATTTTCCGTTATATCCCGTTATTATATTACTTATTACGGATTTTGCAATAATAGAACCGTCTTTTTTTATTTCTTTTACATATTTTTCTCTATTTATTGCAAAAGATATAGCTTGTCTTAATTTTTTATTTTCTAAAAACTGATTATTAAAATTAAAATCAAGATACCATAATCTTCCATTTATAAAAGTGTCAAGTGTACCTTCTTTCTTATATTCCGGTAAATTATAATGTTCCACTCTTGACATGTCTATTTCCCCATTTTTTATAAGGTTATCGACTACTCTGAAATCCCTTGACACTATATATTTTATTTTGGGAATTTTTATATTTTTACTATTCCAATAATTTTCATTTTTTTCAAGAAGTATTTCATCTTCTTTTAAACCGGTAATCTTATAAGCACCGTTAAAAAGAAATCCTTCAAGCTTTACAGCATACCTGTCTCCTTTTGATTTATAAAATTCTTCTTTTAAAGGAACAGCAATAGGTAATGTCAATATATATTTAAAATATGGAACAGGATTTTCAAGCTCTATTTCTAAAGTTTTATTATCAAGTGCTTTTATCCCCAAATCTTTTTCTTCCACTTTTCCCTCATAATACTTTTCGGCATTTTTTATAGGAAATAACATTTCAGAAAATTGAGCTGCTGTTTCAGGATTAAGAACCCTTTTAAAAGCAAATACAAAGTCGTTTGCAGTTATTTTGCTTCCGTCACTCCATTTAGCATTTTCTCTTAATTTAAAAGTTATTTTATTATCAACTTCAGTGAAACTTTCAGCCACGCCTCCCGTATAATTACCTTTTTTGTCCAATATAAGCAATCCTTCATAAATACCTGAATCTATCTGTACAGCTATCATTTCGGTAAATAAATGAGGATCCAGAGTGTTATAATCACTCCCTAAATTAAAAATAACCGGAGTTATGCCTTTTCCTTCATTATTTTTTTTCGGATAAAAAAACAACACTGTAAATATTCCTATTACTAATAATATTCCTATAATTTTTTTTATATTTTTCTTCATTTATATCCGTTTCCTTTTTTATTTCAGCATTACAAATGTTTTTTTATTTCATCAGCTTTATTTACTTTCTCCCATGGTAAATCTATGTCCGTTCTTCCGATATGTCCAAATGCCGCTAAATCCTGATATCTGAATTTCGGATTTCTTAATTCCAACGCTTTTTCAATCCCTCTCGGTGTCAAATCAAATACTTTCTCTATGGCTTCTTCTATTTTCCCCTCATCAACTGTTGATGTACCGAATGTTTCCACTCTTATAGATACGGGTTCTGTCACCCCTATAGCATAAGAAAGTTGGACTTCACATTTTTCAGCAATTCCTGCTGCAACAATATTTTTAGCTATCCATCTTGCAGCATATGCAGCAGATCTGTCTACTTTTGAGGGATCTTTCCCTGAAAAAGCACCTCCTCCATGTCTGAAATATCCTCCATAAGTATCTATTATTATTTTTCTTCCTGTAAGTCCTGAATCTCCATGTGGACCTCCGATTACAAATCTTCCGGTAGGATTTATATGGTATTTTTCAACTTTGTCATAATCTAAACCGTATCTTTCAAGTACAGGTTTTATAACAAATTCTTTTAAATCCTTTTCAATTTTTTCTTTTCCGGTATCTTCATCATGCTGAACTGACAGTACAATTGTATCTACATTTAAGACTTTTTTCGCCGTTTCATCATATGCTAAAGTCACTTGTGCCTTAGCATCAGGTCTTGCCCAACTTAAAGTACCATTTCTTGTAAGTTTTGTGAGAAGTATTATAATTTCTCGTGCCAATGTCATAGCAAGAGGCATTAATTCTTCAGTTTCGTTCACTGCACCTCCAAACATTATCCCTTGATCTCCTGCCCCTCCATAATCTACTCCCATTGAAATATCAGGAGATTGAGAATGTATAACATTCATTACACCACAATCCGAGTCGAATCCCATTCCGGGCTTATATCCTATTTCCATTATTTTATTTCTTACAATGTCCTGTATGTCAATATATGTTGTAGTAGTTATTTCTCCTCCTACTATTACAAGTCCGGTTGTAGCAAATGTTTCACATGCCACTCTTGCATTAGGATCTTCTTTAATACATGCATCCAACACAGCATCCGATATCTGATCACATATTTTGTCAGGATGTCCCGGAGATACAAATTCCGATGTAAAATAAACTTTTTTTGACACTTTATTCCTCCTTAAAAAATTTTTTTAATTTATTTCAAGAATTTTTTCTAAAAAAAAACTCTTCACCAAGAAGAGAATGTAAATTTTTATCTTTGCATTATATATGCCGGGAATTGGCACCTTATATTTTCATATAGGTTGCCGGGTACTATTAGCGGGCCCGTCCCTCATACCTCTCTTGATAAGTTTCATATTTAATTGTGATATTATTATAATATATTTTTTTTATTCTGTCAAACTTAACTTTTTTCATAAAGGATTTACAAACCTTTTTGAAAAAAATTTACAAAAAACTTTCAACTCAAATTATTTTATACTCGAAAATACTTCATTCATTGAAAGTAATAAACTTACTCCGCTCAAACAATAATTTTTCTTTGTAATCGTTCTCACATTTTTTCATTGAAATAATTTAAATATTTTGATTTTACGGTACACTTATATTTATTTTATTATTTTTTTGGGTCCTGACATTCAAAATTTTCCGAAAAATATGAAATTTTTTCAAACAGAAAAACTGCTGTTTGAACATTACAGGTTTGTTGTTATTCAAGAATAAATAAGTATTTTTAAAGTTTTAAAAATTTTGTAGTTGGTAACTGAAGAGTGAAGATAGGAATCAACCTCTACAGAAAAATCACTCTACTTCAGTTCTTCCTTCAAGAGATTTCCCTAACGTTGCCATATCAGTATATTCTATATTTCCCCCCATAGGTATCCCGCTTGCAATTTTTGAAACTTTTATATTCTTCTCTTTTAATATTTTAGTGAGATAAAGAGCTGTTGTTTCTCCTTCCAAGTCAGGATTTAATGCAAGAATAATTTCGTCAACTGTACCGTCAAGCCTCTCTATAAGTTTATTAATATTCAGATCTTCAGTTGTGACACCGTTCAAAGGGTCTATTTTCCCGCCAAGCACATGATAAAGTCCATTATATATTGCTGATTTTTCAAAAGCAATTATATCACGTACTCCTTCAACTACACATATTATATTTTTATCCCGTTTTTCATTTAAACATATTTCACATATTTCATTTTCCGATAAATTACCGCAAGTAGTGCAATGCTTTATATTTTCATAAGAATCTTTTATTATCTGAAGCATTCTGTTTACTTCTTTCTCATCTTTTTCTAAAAGATCAAAAGCTATTCTTATTGCACTTTTTCTACCAATTCCGGGTAACTTTGCAAAAACATTTATTAAATCATCTAATTTTTTCATTTTTCACCTTGATTTTTATTTTATACTTAAATCTAAAAAAAGAATGTCTCGAAAATAAGAAACTGCTTTATTTCAAAACTTTCCAACAAATCGAATTCAGACAGTAAACTTTAACTTTTGGACATCCTTTTTTCAAAAAATTTCAGTTTTTAATCAATGACTTTATTAAATTCTTTCAACTTTAAATGTATTAGTCGTTCCTGTTTCAGAAATACCCGTTACCAATACTACTAATTCTCCTCTTTTTACTTCTTCATGTTTTGAAGCAACTTCTTTCGCCTTTTCAAAGAAATCATCAGCTTTATCAAGATTTTTCTCAACATAAGCTCTGACTCCTCTTACCAATGCAAGCTGTCTTGCTGTCTGCTCACTGTCAGTAAGAGCTATTATAGGTACAGTAGGACCGTATTTTCTTAACATTCTTGCAGCTCTTCCCGTTTTTGTCCAGCAAATTATCAGCTTAGCATCAAGTATTTGAGTAGATTCCACTGCCCCCAGTGATATTGCCTCAGTAACTGTTACGGTTCCTGTTTGAGGTACTGTTATATTTTTAAATTTCTTAAACTCATCTGTTCTTTTTGAAATACTTGCCATCATTTGTACTGATTCTACAGGATATTTCCCCTTTGCAGATTCTCCTGAAAGCATTACTGCATCGGTTCCGTCCAAAATAGCATTTGCAACGTCTCCCGCCTCAGCTCTTGTAGGTCTCGGATTTCTTATCATTGAATCAAGCATTTGAGTAGCTGTAATTACAGGCTTCCCTGCCGCATTACATCTTCTTATCATCATTTTCTGAACAAAAGGAACTTCTTCAGCAGGAATTTCTACTCCTAAATCTCCTCTTGCTACCATTATTCCGTCACTTAATTCTAATATTTCATCAAAATTGTCTACACCTTCTTGATTTTCAATTTTAGAAATTATTTTTATATTTGCTCCTCCATTTTCATCCAATACCTTTCTCACTTCCGCAACATCTGAAGCTTTTCTTATAAATGAAGCTGCAACAAAATCAACACTCTGTTCACAACCGAACTTTAAGTCAGCTATGTCTTTTTCAGATAACGCCGGCAATCCTACAGACACTCCCGGTAAATTTACTCCTTTTGTTTCTCCCAATTCACCTGTATTTTTTACTGTACATAAAACTTCATTTCCGTTTATTGATTGAACTTCAAGCCCTATCAGCCCGTCATCCAATAATATTACATTTCCCGGTTTCAAATCATTTACAATTCCCGGATATGAAACGGATATTTTATCTTTATTTCCTATATGTGAATAATCAGTAGTTACTGTTATTTTATTTCCTGCTTCAAGTAATATATCTTTTCCGTTTTCCAATTTTCCCGTTCTTATTTCAGGACCTTTCGTATCTAGTAATATTCCTATATTTTTACCTGTTTTTTCCATTACTTCTCTGATTCTTTTAATTCTTGTCCCGTGTTCTTGAAAATCTCCATGAGAAAAATTGAGCCTCATAACATTCATTCCGCTTTCTACTAATTTTGTAAGCATTTCCTCACTTTCAGTTTTAGGACCTATTGTACACACTACTTTTGTCATTTTTATTTTCATTTTTTCCTCCTTTAAATTTATGACATTAAAAATATTATTCTTTTATTTACAGTGATAGCATATTGGCTATTGCATAATCTGCAAACGAACTTTTTGTATAATTTTCCCAAGCATAAGATAAAGAATGAGTAGTGACTTTTTCACTTTGAAGTCCTACCATAAGTCCTCCTTTTCCTTCTACAAGTAGTTCTACAGCTTTTACTCCCAATCTTGTTGCAAGTATTCTGTCAAATGCTGTAGGAGCTCCTCCTCTTTGAACATGACCCAATATTGTCACTCTTATACTTGTATTCACTTTTTGAGAAAGTTCTTTTTCTATTTGAAGTACATTTCCCACACCTTCAGCAACTACAATTATATCATAAAGTTTTCCTTCTTCTCTTCTATATCTTATTACTTCAGCAATATCATCTATTGAAGATTCCACTTCAGGAATAAGTACTCCGCTCGCTCCTCCTGCTATTGCCGAATATAATGCTAAATCTCCACAGTTTCTCCCCATAACTTCCACTAAATAAGTTCTTTCATGTGAGATTGCAGTATCTTTTATTCTTGATATTGCATCTAATATTATATTCAAAGCAGTATCATAACCTATTGTATAATCAGTCCCCGCTATGTCGTTATCTATTGTTCCGGGTATTCCTATTGTTTTAATTCCATGTTCTTCGTATAAATAATGTGCCCCGTGAAAAGAACCGTCTCCTCCTATTACTACCAGTCCTTCTATTCCTCTTTTTTTCAAATTTTCAGCTGCTTTAGCTCTAACTTCAGGATCTTTAAATTCAGGCAATCTTGCTGACAGCAATATTGTCCCTCCCTGATCTGCAATTCCGCTTACATCAAGAGCATTCATTTGAAATATCTGATCTTCCAGCATTCCTTTATAACCTCTTCTTATTCCGAAAACATCAATTCCTTTAGTCATGGCCGTTTTGGCAACAGCTCTCACAGCGGTATTCATCCCCTGAGAATCTCCTCCACTCGTTAAAACTGCAATTTTTCTCATAACATTATCTCCTTCTTACTTTCAAACTCTTTAACTAATAAATAGTACCATTTTTTCAATTTTTTTTCAATGACTATTTTTAAACACTAAAAAGAAGTTCTTAAATCTTTTTTCAATTTAAAAACTTCTCTTTAAAAGTTTATTTTTAATATAAAAATAAAATTATAATATTGTCCATTTTCAGCAATTTTACTTTTTTTATAAATCCACTTTATTCATCATCCTTTACAAAAACACTTGTAACTGCTGCTATAGCTCCATCTCCTGTAACATTACATGCTGTTCCGAGTGAATCTTGAGCTATATAAAGAGCTATCATAAGAGACAGCATTGTTTCATCAAATCCTAAAACTGAACTTAAAATCCCCAATGCAGCAACTACAGCACCTCCCGGAACTCCGGGAGCCGCTACCATCGTTACACCCAAAAGTAAAATAAACTTTATCATTAATCCCCAGCCCGGAAGCATTCCATGCTGCATAAAGAATACTGCTGTAGAGCACGACACCAAAGTTATCGTACTTCCTGACAAATGAATAGTGGCACACAAAGGTATGGCAAAATTGACAACTTCTTCCCTTATCCCCATTTTTTTTGCCGATTTAAGTGTTACAGGTATTGTCGATGCAGAGGATTGAGTCCCTAAAGCGGTAAAATATGCAGGCATCATTGTTTTAAGCATTTTAAATGAATTTTGCTTTGTCATTATTCCTGCTATTGTATATTGAAAAATAAGTATAGAAGCATGAAGAATAAGAATCATTATAAATACTTTTATAAATACACTTATTATGCCTGTTATCTGACCTGCCGCGGTCATGTTGGCAAATACTCCCAAAATATAGAACGGAAGAAGAGGAACTATAATTTTTTCCAACATTCCTTCTATAATTGTCTTGAATTCATCCATAACATTAAATAAATGATTTGTTTTCAGTACCGACATTCCCAAGCCCAGCACAAATGCCAACACAAGTGCTGTCATAACCGCCATAGGAGCGGGAATATCAATAATAAAATATCCTTTTAAAAGAGCTTCTTCAGGATTTGCAAAGTTTGCTACTGACTGTCCTTTCAGTATAATAGGATATAAAATTGATGCAGTTATAAAAGCGGTCATTCCTGAAATAATAGTAGACCCGTAAGCAAATCCGGTAGTAATTCCTAAAAGCTTTCCCGCTCCCTTTGCCAAAGCACCTATACCGGGAGCTATAAAAGCTAATATAATTAAAGGTATAAGGAATTTAAGCAGCTGTCCAAATATATCCGAAAAAGTTATTAATATTCTGACAAGATTAATACTGAATACTTTAGTTATCATCAAATCTTTTGATGCAAATTTCCCAAGCAGAATTCCCAAAATAATAGCTATAACAATCTGAAGCAGTAACGGAATTTTTTTTAACATAACATTCTCCTTAATATTATAATTTTTTATTTTTTATCGATACTTAAAATTTCACGTTAGATTTTACTTCAAGCTTTTTTGATAATTCTTTTAACATAACTTCAGTCATTTTATCCAAATCATATTTAGGAGAAAAATTCCACTCTTCTCTGGCACAAGAATCATCTAAAGAATTCGGCCAGGATTCAGCGATTTTCTGTCTGACAGGATCTACATCATACTTCAGTTTAAATTCAGGTATGTATTTTCTTATAGATTCTGCAAGCTGTTCAGGCTCAAAACTCATAGCAGTTATATTAAAGCTGTTTCTATGTTTAAGTTTTGAAGGTTCAGCATTCAAAATGTCCACTATAGCATCAACGGCATCATCCATATACATCATATCCATATAAGTTTCCTTATCTATAAAACTTGTATATTCACCTTTAGTAAGAGCATCATAATAAATATGAACAGCATAATCCGTTGTCCCACCACCGGGAAGAGTTTTATGAGAAATCAATCCCGGAAATCTGACTGATCTCGTATCAACTCCAAATTTAGTATAATAATAGTCACATAAAAGTTCTCCTGAAACTTTTGTTACTCCATATATAGTATTAGGACGCATTAATGTATCTTGCGGTGTATTATCTTTCGGAGTATTTTCTCCAAATGCCGCAATTGACGATGGAGCAAATAATTGAGTCTTGCACTCTTTTGCAATTTCCAAAGCATTAACCAGCCCATTCATATTTAAATTCCATGCAAACAAAGGATCCTTTTCCGCTGTTGCGGAAAGAAGAGAAGCCAGATGGATAATAGTATCTACATTATTATCTTTAGCAATCTTCAAAAATTTTTCATAATCCGTTACATCCATAATTTCAAAAATACCTTCATTAGCCACTTCTCCTGATTTAATATCCGTAGCTATAACATTTTCAACACCTAAATCCTTTCTAAGTCTTGCAGTTAATTCAGTACCTATTTGTCCGGTTGCTCCTGTTATTAAAACTTTTTTCATGGACTTTTTCCTCCTCAAAATTATTTTTTAATTTCGTCATTTACTATTTATAATATACTTTAATAACCTTAAACTATAAGATCTTAAATTACTCCCAACTCTTTCCCGACTTTTTCATAAATACGTATCACTTCATCAAGCATTTCCTTTGTATGACTTGCTTGAGGCATATTTCTCACACGTCCTGTTCCTAAAGGCACAGTAGGATATGTAATAGACTTTGCATACACTCCTTCCTCTATAAGTCTTTTTGAAAATAGTTGAGTTTTCTTTTCATCTCCAATGATAACAGGAGTTATAGGCGTTACTGAAACACCTGTATCATATCCTATTTTTTTCAATTCTTCTTTAAGATATGCACTGTTTTCCCATAATTTTTTCACCAATTTTTTTTCATTTGAAATTATTTCTATTGATTTTTTTGCTGCTCCTGCAGCTCCCGGAGTAAGTGAAGTAGAAAATAAGAAAGGACGTCCACGTACTCTCAGCCAATCTATTAATTCTTTACTTCCTGCGACATATCCTCCGACAACACCTACAGCTTTTGAAAGAGTTCCTACCTGAATGTCTATATCTTGTGAACATCCGAATTCTTTTACTGTTCCTGCTCCGTCACCCATTACTCCTGAACCGTGTGCATCGTCAATATATGTAATTAATCCGAATTCTTTTGCAACTTCTACTATTTCCTTTATTTTCGCTACATCTCCATCCATTGAAAATACTCCATCGGAAATGTACATTATTTTATTGTATAATCCACTTTCTATAGCTTCTTTAGCCTTTAATCTTAAATCTTCCATATCCTGATGTTTACAACGTATTATTTTTGCACCTGATAACCTACATCCGTCAATAATGGATGCATGATTAAGTTCATCTGATAAAATAGCATCCTGTTTATCCATTATAGCTGATACTGCTGCCATATTACAGTTAAATCCTGACTGAAATGCTATAGCAGCCTCAGTATGTTTAAACTTTGCAATGGCTTCTTCCAATTCCTTATGTATTTTCATTGTTCCGTTAATAGTTCTTACTGCTCCCGCTCCTGCTCCATACTTTTCACATGCTTCTATTTCAGCCTGTTTAACATCTTCTCTATTTGCCAAACCTAAATAATTATTTGAAGACAGATTTATGAGCTTTCTTCCTTTTATAAAAATTTCAGGACCGTTTGCTCCATCAAGGACATCTATTTCATTATAAAGTCCTTTTTCTTTCAGTTCTTCAAGTCTGGGAAATAAAAATTCCTTTAATACGCCGTTACTCATTTTCAATACCTCCATTATAATTTATAGTTACTTTTTATATACCTTAAAATTTATTTTTTTACACATCAGATTTGTCAGAATTTTTCAAAATTTTTCATTTAAAAGTTTTACAATAAGATTATACCTTGAAAAGATGAAAAGTCAACAAGTAATTCCACAATCCGTTATTACTGCTTTCCAAGCATAATGGATGTTTTATTTTACAGTTGATACCCTGAATATGAAGACTGAAATAAGTTTTCATAGAAAGAAAATTGAGTTTAAAATAATTAAGTATTGTATTTTACTTAATTTTTAATTTTATATCTTTACTGTCATTACAGTTTAAACTATAATTTTTTATTTAATAATATTTTTAAATACCGAGGGAAACTAAAATTCCCCTCGGTACTAAAATTTAAAAACTTTTCCCAAAAATCTAAATATATTTTTATTCTTTATTCTTCAGTTTCAAAATATTCTCCCATATTTCTAAATTTTTCATATCTTCTTTCCAATAATTTTTCAATAGTAAGTTTATCTATTTTTTTAAATTCTTTTAAAACCGCATTTTTTAAACTTTTTGCAGTTTTCTCAAAATTTCTGTGCGCTCCTCCGAGAGGCTCTTCTATTATTTCATCTATTATTTTCAGACCTTTCAAATTAATCGCATCCATTTTTAGACTTTTGGCAGCTTCAGAAGCTTTAGATGCATCATTGAAGAGTATAGATGCACATCCTTCAGGAGAAATTACAGAATACACACTGTTTTCAAGCATTAAAACCGAATCTGCAACACCTATTCCCAAAGCTCCTCCACTTCCTCCTTCTCCTATAACTACTGAAACAATAGGAACCTTAAGCCCAAACATTTCTGACAGATTTTTGGCAATAGCTTCACCTTGCCCTTTTTCTTCAGCCTCAATCCCGGGATACGCTCCTGAAGTATCTATAAGAGTAAGTATAGGCAACTTAAATCTTTCAGCCATTCTCATTAACCTCAATGCTTTTCTATACCCTTCAGGGCTTGCCATCCCAAAATTTCTGTACATATTTGATTCAATATCTCTTCCTTTTTGATGACCTATTATCATTATCTTATAACCATCTACTGTTGCAAGCCCCCCTATTATAGCATGATCATCTTTAGACAGTCTGTCTCCATGAAGTTCAACAAAATCTTGAGTCAGTTCATTTATATAATCAAGAGTATAGGGTCTTTTGGGATTTCTTGAAATCTGAATCCTCGCCCATGAATCCATTTCTTTTTCAGAAAACTCCATATATTTTTCTTCAAGATTTTTTTCCAATTCTTTTACCTGTTTTGAAAAATCAATTTTTTGATCATCTGAAAAACGTTTTAATTCTTCTATTTTATTTTCCAGTTCTTTTATTTCCTCTTTTATACTCATTTTTCCTCCAAAATTGTAAAATGTGTAAAACTGCTCTTATATAAGTTTTTCAAGTATACGGTAAATCGTCATTTTCAATTCTTTTCTTTCAGAAATTACATCTACCATTCCATGTTCAAGTAAAAATTCGGCTCTTTGAAAGCCCCTAGGCAATTTCTGGTTTACTGTCTGCTCTATAACTCTTGGTCCTGCAAAAGCAATCAATGCATTAGGCTCTGTAACAATAACATCTCCAAGCATTGCAAAAGATGCTGTAACTCCTCCTGTAGTGGGATCTACAGGCACTGAAATAAAAGGTATCCCCGCTTCATTAAGTTTTTTAACTGCTCCTGATGTTTTTGCCATTTGCATAAGCGAAACTATACCTTCCTGCATTCTTGCTCCTCCCGAGCTTGAAACAATAACAACCGGAATTTTTTTTTCAAGACCTCTTTCCAAAGCCCTCGTAACTTTCTCCCCGACAACTGAACCCATACTTCCTCCCATAAAACTGAATTCCATAGCGGCAATACTTACTTCAATCCCGTTTATTTTTCCGGTTCCGCTTATAATTCCGTCAAGCATTCTGCTTTTTTCTCTGGAACTTTCAAGTTTATCCTGATATCCCGGAAAATTTAAAAAATCCTTTGAATTTAAAGTCATATCCTCTTCTATAAATGTACCTTCATCAATAAGTAACTCTATTCTTTCAAAAGCTGTCAATCTAAAATAATTTCCACACTTAGTACATACATTCAAATTATTTTTCAAATCCTCGTTATATATTATTTCATTACATCTGCTGCATTTTTTCCATTTGTTGTCATCGACTACATCTATAGTCAACTTTGATTTTGAAGTAACCGTTGCATATTTATTTTTTGACTTTTTACTTGAAAACAATCCCATTTTTCTCACCTTTCTGAAGATTTTCAAACTTATTTTATATTTTTATTAATTCAGATTAATAAATAACTCATGTTATCTTTAAATTTTACCTTACGAAACTTAGAAATAACTTTGCTTAAAGATTTAAACAGCTATTTAAAATAATCTTTTTCTTCTTTTAATATAAATTCATATTCATCAAATAATATTGAATAACAACATAAATACAGCTTGTCTTTTTTTTGACCTTTTCCGTATTTATTGTCTCCTACTATGGGATAACCGGCATTTGACAGCTGAACTCTTATTTGATGTTTTCTTCCTGTTATAAGGTCAATTTCTACTAATGAAGTTTTTTCCCCATTATTTATTTTTATAGTATTTAAAAAACTATTTTCTATTTTTTTATATTTTGTAATACTTCTTTTTGCTTTTCTGTCATTTTTTTCTTTTACTTCTTTTACTCCATTTTCAGTAATTTTTAAATAACTTTCTATTATAAATTCTTTTTTTTGGAGGATTCCATGAACAACTGCAACATATTTTTTCCTGACTTCATTATTCCTTATTTTTTCAGAAATATACCTTAAAAATTTTAAATTTTTACAGCCTATGACAAGCCCGGAAGTTTCATAATCAAGTCTATTGGCAAAATTTATATGTTCATTTTCATATATTCTTTTGTAAATTTCGGAAAGACCGTATTCATGTCCTGTTCCTTTGTGCATAGGAATATTGCCTAATTTATTTACAATAAAAAAATTATCATTTTCAAAAATTATCATTTTTTTATATTTTTTCTCATCAATTTTAAATTTATTTTTATAATTAAAAATTATTTTGTCGGTATCTTCTACACTCAGATATTTTATAAATACATTATCATTTAAACATAATCTATAATTTTCCTTGGATTTTTTACCATTTACTTTTATATCTCCTTTACGTAATGCTCTGAAAATATTACTGAGATTTTCATTTTTACATATTTTTTTTAAATATCTATCCAGTCTCATCCCTTCTGTTTCACTGTCGATAATATATTCAAAAACTTTCATTTATCACTCCAAATAATTATTTTTTAATCTTCTATATTTATTTTAATGCTTTCAGCAAGTCCTATCATAATAAAAGAAGATAAAAAGGAACTTCCCCCATAACTTAGAAATAACAAGGGTTTTCCGGTTACAGGTACTAAACCTATGGTCATCCCGATATTTACTACAACATGCATAAAAAATATCCCTGATATGCCGTACAATATAAGCCTTCCAAAACGATCTTGAGTAAGTTTGCTTATTCTCATTAAATTAAGTATAAGTAAAAAATAAAGTATTATTACTGTTGTAGAGCCTATAAAACCTGTTTCTTCAGAAATTATGGAAAAAATAAAGTCAGTCTGAGCTTCTGGAAGAAACTCAAGTCTGCTTTGACTGCCTTGAAGTACTCCTTTACCGTATAATCCTCCTGCTCCTACTGAGATTTTTGACTGAGTTACATGCCACCCGCTTCCTTTACTGTCTTTTTCAGGATTAAGGAATGTTTCCACTCTCGTTCTCTGATAATCGCTTAATACAAACCTGTACACAGGATATACAGATAAAATGACAATTATCCCTATAATCCATATAGGTTTCATATCCGCTCCATATAAAAATATCATAAATACAAAAGAAAACACAGTTATAAGTGTAGTTCCCAGATCTGGCTGTATCAGGATGAGTAATATAAGGGGCAACACCGGAAAAAAAGCTCCTATTATATCTTTCAGATTATTTATCCCTTTCCTGTATCTTTCAACTATCCAGAAAGCTATTATAACTATTATTGCTATTTTCACAAATTCGGACGGTTGAAGCTGAAAAGGTCCCAAAGCTATCCATCTCTGAGCTCCCAAGGTTTTTTTTCCTGCAAATCTTACAAGAAGAAGAAGTATAACACTTAAACCGTAAATTTTCCATATATGTTTCTTCATATCTCTATAATCAATAAAAGATACACCTATCCAAAGAAAAGTTCCTATACTTATCCATATAAGATTTCTAATTACAAAACCGGTAGATCTCGTAGCACTATATACAAAAATCGTACTTATAGTTACAAGAGCATAAACAAACAGTAACAGCATTTTATCCATTTTCAATATATTGCTTTTTATTATTTCCGTTAATCTCTGATTTTGAAACATAGTTATTTATCTCCCTTTAAATTTCCTAAAATAGTAATATTTTTATTTTTATATTGATTTTTCAAAAATTTATTTATATTTTCCAGATTTACATTTTCAATTTCCTGTTTCAACTTATTTATATTTATTATTTCTCCTTTTCTCACATAGTAATTTCCGATAATACTCATTCTCGATCTCGGATTTTCCATTGAAAAGGCTATCTTACTCAAATATTTATTTTTAGCCTTTTGAAGCTCAATAGGAGTAATCCCTTTTTCTCTCATTTTTTCAAATTCATTTAGTGTTATTTTCACGGCTTCTTTATAGCTCTCTCTACTGGTTCCGATATAAGTACTTGTAATTCCTCCTTCTTTATAATACTGATTATATGTATAAATGGAGTAGGCAAGTCCTCTTTTTTCCCTAATTTCTTGAAAAAGCCTTGAGCTCATGGATCCCCCCATAATGTTTGTCAGAATATCCGCATAAATCCTATTTCTACTGTTATAAGATTGTCCTTCATGGGAAATACATATATTTACTTGATTTATATCTTTTTCATAACTGTTTTCCCCACTTTTAAATCCAAATTCTATTTCTGTTCTTCTGTCGATTTTCCTATCTTTTAATTTTGAAAAGTATTCATTAGATTTTCTTATTATCTTTTCTTTGTCGAAATTTCCTGAAACAACTATGACAATATTATCTTTTGTATATCTTTCATTATAATATTTTTTTATCATTTCCGATGAAAAACTTCTTACACTTTTTTCAGTTCCTATAATCGGCTTTCCGTATTGACCGTGAATACAATCCGAATAATTTAATTCAAAAATAAAATCATCGGGACTGTCCTGATACATTTTTATTTCTTCAACTATTACATCTTTTTCCTTCTTCAACTCTTCTTCAGGAATCAATGAATTTGTAACAATATCAAATAAAATGTCTACCGAATTTTCCAAAAATTCAGTTAAAGCATTTATGTAAAATACTGTTTCTTCCTTTGTTGTATGTGCGTTTATACTTGCTCCGAGATAATCCGTTTCTTCTGATATTTCAAAATAATTTCTTTTAGCAGTTCCTTTAAAAATCATATGTTCCAAAACATGTGAAATCCCTTCTTCTTCATCGCTTTCATCTCTAGAACCTGTTTTGACAAATACACCTACTGAACAAGTAGAAATATTGTCAAGCTCATCGAAAATTATTTTTACCCCCTGATTTGTTATTATTTCTTCCGTCATTTTTCCTCCGTATTATTTTTTATACTTTTGTACCAATAATTACTAAAAAATACAAATTAAATACTTTGCTGTTATCCGAACAAAGTCTAATCTGAAATAAATTTACTATTTATCATAAAAATTTCTATCCGTTACTTTTTATCATTTTTTAGGAAAAAATGAGTCCGGATTAATATTCTGCATTTGAAAACAGTTTTATTCCTACTCCGAAATAAATTAGAAGAGGTAGAAAACACGCCAAATATACAGGTACCGTCCCTGTAGAAGCTAATGATTTCAATATAGTACTGAATCCATAGTAGGAATATCCTATTATTACCGACAATCCTATATTTACAGCTGCTCCCCCTCTCACATAACGGCTGCCTAAAGACAATCCTATAAAACACATTACAAATGAAGCAAGAGCAAATGATATTCTATAATAAAAATCAATGAGCAAATCTATTGAATCAGCTCCTACCCTTGTGAAATAAACTATTTTTTCTCTCAATTCTTTCATTGTAAGATTTTTCGCTTTTACAGGATCTGCTAATATGTCATCTATAGGAACTTTAAACTTAAATTTAGTCATATCAACTGTTTTAGAAACATTTGAAGCTATGTCATGTTCTTTCAGATTTTCAAAATTCCAGTTATTTGTTCCTTTTTCCATGACAGCTCCTGTTGCCGTATAAACCGATTTTATTTGTTTAAAATTATCCGACATTTCTATTATTTCTATTTCTTTCATAATACCATCTTTTTTATTCACATAACCGCTGTATAGCACTTTATTTTTATCAATTTTTACAAGTACAAAATTCTTTTCTATTTTTACCGGCTCCGTTTGCTCCAGTTTAACCAGTTTCATATTACTTTTTCTACTATTGGCTTTACCGAGTATATTTATATTTACAAAAAGAACGAATATACTTACAACAAATGAAAAAATCAACGGAAAACAGGCTATCCTCAAAAAACTTATTCCACTTGTTTTCATTGCGGTTATCTCGAGCTGCTTTGCCATTTTACTTATTGCCAAAAGACTTCCGAGAAGTATTCCTAAAGGTGCAGTATTAGTAATAATTTCAGGTATACCATAGGACAGATATTCAAAAGCTTCTTTTAAAGTGAACTTTCCATCCATTATCCAACCTGTAAGACTTATACTTTCTGCAAGAATAAATATCAGGAAAAACATCATCATTCCGAGAAAAAAACTTTTTATGTAACTTGAAATTATATATTTATCCAGTTTATTCATTAAATTAATGTCTCCTATATTTTTTTATTGAAAAATAAACACATAATACAAACAAAATAAAATTCGGTATCCACATTGCCACTGAAACAGGAATATTATTTTTCAGTATCATAATTTTTGCATAATTTACAATAGCTATATATCCGAATATTACTATCAGACTTATTCCGAAACTTATTCCTTTTCCGCTCCGCTTGTTTCCTACCGACAGTAGAACTCCCAGCCAGCAGAGAAACACACTTGCAAGAGGTCCTATCAGCCTTTGATAAACTTCTATCAAAGCTTTTAATGCAGCTTCTTTCATATCGGGATTATTTACATTATTTCTATAAAATTCCTTTAATTCTTTTAAATTCATTTCGCTACGTTTTTTCTGATGTTCTCCTTCTCCGGAAGAGAAAAAAGTCGAAATAGGTACTTGCTGTTCTTTATATTCTGCAGCTACCTGACTATTTCCTTCTTTATCAAAAGAATATCCTTTTACATCATTCAGCACTATTATTCCCGGATCAAATCTCGCATTTTCAGCTAAAAATATCACAGGATAAGGATTGTTCCCCTGTTTGTTAAGTAAAAGAAACTGACTTGCGGAAGCTTTCTTATTGTCAACTTTGTCTATATAAAATCCAAAGCCTTTTTCAGGATTTGTCAAGAATATTTTTTCTTCAGTCAGTGAACTCGGTCTGGTAGACAATAATACTTTCGTTTGTTTATTAATATTTTCAAGTGCTCTGGGATTTACATATATTTCAAGTCCCAATCCTATGAATGTCAATATAAGTCCAAATATAAAAGCAGGTCTTATAATCCTGAAAAGACTTATCCCCGAACCTTCCATAGCTATTATCTCATTTGTTTCAGAAAGCCCTCCGTAAACGAGCATTACACCGAGAAATGCCCCCATAGGTATTGTCTGTACAAGAATGCCGGGTACGACATAAAAGAAATAATCAACTACCGATAGAAAAGGCAGATCGCTTGCAAACAACCTTTCCATTGCTTCAATAAGAACATTAAGCATCAGGATAAATGTAAATATACTGATCCCGAATATTGAAGGCAGCACAAGTGAATTATAAATATATTTATCTATTATTTTCATTATTTTTTGTTCCTTCATTCAGATTATTTTTACTAAGTTCATTCAATATATTTTTCTTCAATTTTTCTTCTCTTCTTTTTTTTCTATATTTATTTACATCATTTTTTATAAAGTCAGGAAACACATCCGAATACACATATATATACTCGGTTATTCCCTTTACGGCAAAACTTTGATTTCTTATATCCTGTAATCTTTTGCTGTGGGATGAACCTATTAATATTATTATATATATAATAAAAATTATAAAAGTTGCTTTTATTATACCTAAAATTCCTCCAATAAATTCATCACCTTTTTTCAGCTTTATAGTTTTAAGAAATTTGCTGCTCAATTTTAGTAAAACTGAAAAACTGATATATAGCAAAACAAAGGCTATAACATATATTTTTAACTGATCCCTCGAATCTTTTTCAGACAGTTTAAATATAATTTTTACCGCTCCATAAGTGGATTTCATCATATATATAATAAGAAGATACTTAAATACACCGAAAAATTCCAGTGTAAATCCTCTTTTTCTTCCTAATAAAAAGGATAAAATCAATAATACTACAAATCCCACATCTAATATCATTTTTTCTCCCGTAAACTTTATTCATTTTCATTAATATATATTCTCGGAACCCTCTGACTTATTCCACATAAAATTTCATAGGATATTGTACCGCATATATCCGCAACTTCCACTGCACTTATATTTTCTCCAAAAAATTCTACTATATCTCCTTTTTTCGCTTTTTTTACAAGAATTTCGGGAAGCAGTATTATTAACTGATCCATACATACTCTTCCCACTATTCTGCACTTAAATCCTTTATAATACACATATCCGCTGTTTGACAGCTCTCTTCTGACACCGTCCGCATATCCTATAGACACCGTAGCCAGAGTTTCTCCCTTTTTTCCCAGATAAGTATTTCCATAACTTATATAACTGTCTTCATGAAGAGTTTTTATATAGCTTATTTTAGCATAAAGAGACATTACAGGTTTAAACTTATAAGGTACCGTTTCCTTTTCAGTAACACCTCCATATGCTATTATTCCGACTCTTATAAAATCATATTTCTTTTTGCAAGATTTCAAACTTCCGAAACTATTATGTAAATGTCTATATTTTATAGTCGAGATTTCTTTCATCATAATTTCTGATATCTCTTCAAATCTTTCCGATTGCATATCAGTATAATTTCCGTCAGAATCGGAAGATGAAAAATGCGAAAAAACACCTATCGGTCTGACATATTTACAGTTTTTTAATATGTCCGTCATTTTCTCAATCTCATGGGACTGAAACCCTACTCTTCCCATTCCTGTGTCTATTTTAATGAAAACATCTACATTACAATGATTTTTTTCGAGGTAATCAATTTCCTCAAAATCAGTTACTGTAAAATAAATATTTTTTTCAGAAACTGAATTTACATAGTCATTTTCAATAGGTCCGAGAATGAGGATATTTACACTTTCGTTCATCTTCCTTATTTCAAGAGCTTCATCAGCAGTAGCAACTGCAAAATTCAGAATTCCTTTTTTTATAAGTAAATTGCATATTTTAAGCATTCCATGACCATAAGCATCAGCTTTTATTACTGCCATTATATGTTCTTTTGATGTTATTTTTTCAAGTTCCTTAATATTTTCATATAAGTTTTTTATATTTATTTCTGCCCAACAACGCATTTATTTTCACCTTCTGAAATAATTACACAAGTACTTTTTCATCTTCATTATAGCCATTTACAGTTTTCTGTAAGCCCTTTTTAATATTTCCGTCATGTCCCGAATTCTTTTTCTTTTTTCTGTATTTTCTCATGAGATATACTAACGGGCTTGCCACAAATATTGAAGAATATGTACCGAAGATCATACCTATAAACAAAGCCGTATTAAATGTTTTCAAAGAATCTCCTCCGAATATAAGAAGTATTGTTATGGAAAGTAGTGTTGTCAGTGAAGTAAATAATGATCTCATATAAACCTGATTTACACTTTCCTGAATAATTTCACCGAAGTCCTTTGTTTTTCCATTTTTGGCATCATTTTCCCTAATTCTGTCAAATACTACGATAGTATCATTCATAGAATACCCTAAAATAGTAAGTATTGCTGCAATAAAAGGAGTATTTATTTCATATTTCAGAAATGCTATCAGCCCCATTGCTATTATTACATCATGTAATACCGCAAGTACTCCTGCTATGGCATAAACAAACTCAAATCTTATAGTAATATAAATAATTATAAGTAAACTTCCTATAAGCAGAGCTGTCATAGCATTCGAAGTCAGTTCTTTTCCTATTGTAGGACCTACAGTATCATATTTGACAAGTTCATATTTCCCCGTTTTTTCATCCAACGCTTTCAAAACATTTTTTTTCTGTAATTCCGTCAACTGTTCAGTTCTTAGAACTACTGTATTATCTTCAGAGTATTGCAATCTTCTACTTTTCAACTGCGGAATTTCTCCTGCAAGACTGTCAAGAGCGCTATTTAAAGCTTCCTTATTGATTGCTTCTGCATAATCCAATTGAAGCAGATCTCCTCCTTTAAAGTCAACCCCTAAATTCAGTTTCACGGTAAAGAATAAAATAATAGAAACTAAAACCATAACAGCTGAAAAACTTAAATAATATTTTCTTAATTGTATTACTTTTAAATTCATTATTTTACTCCTTTCCAGAATAACTGTTCTTTTTTTATTTTAAATGTTGATATTATAAGTTTAAAGAGTACTTTTGTTATAAATAATGCAGTAACTATTGTAATGACCACTCCTAATGTAAGCGTAACCGCAAATCCTTTTACAGGTCCCGTACCGAAAAAGAATAATACCGAAGCTACCAGTAGTGTTGTTATATTTCCGTCAAGTATTGCAGGAAGACCGTTTTTAAAGCCGTTTTCCACCGAATCTTCAAGAGAATATCCTTTCTTCAATTCTTCCTTTATTCTTTCAAATGTAATAACATTTGCGTCAACAGCCATTCCTAAAGTCAATATAAATCCTGCTATCCCCGGAAGCGTAAGTGTCGCCCCTATCATACTGAAAGAAGCCAGCACTAAAAATCCGTATATTGCCAAAACTGCATCAGCTATTAATCCCGGTATTTTATAAATTATGAACATAAATAAAGAAATCGCTATCATTGCTATTATTCCTGCCATTTTTGTCTGCTGTATGGATTCATTTCCTAATGTAGCTCCTACAGTTCTTGTTTCAAGTATTTTTATATTTACAGGTAATGCTCCCGATTTCAACAAATTTGTCAATGCTTTTGCATCTTCAGGGTCATTTGTAGTTATTACTCCTCTTCCCCCCGGTATTTCAGAATTTATTCTCGGTGCCGATTGCTCTTTACCGTCAAGCATTATAGCTAACTGTCTATCAATATTTTCTCTTGTAATTTTTGCAAATTTTTCCGCTCCTTCACCGTCCAGTTCAAATGCCACTTCAGGTTGTCCGAACTGTCCTTGAGAAAGATTTGCATTTTTTATGGCAGAACCTTCAAGAAGTGTAGGTCCGTATGTTCCGTCTTCATTTTTAATTTTAAATTCCAATTTAGCTGTAGTCCCTATTAAATCAATAGCTTTCTGAGGATCTTTAATACCTGCAAGCTCCACTATAAGTCTGTCATTTCCGTTTATTTGAATTACAGGCTCGGAAACTCCGAGACTATCTACACGTCTTTCTACTATATCCCTTACTTTATCCATAGTATCCGCCTCCACTTTTCCCTGAGCCTGTAATACTACATATGTTCCTCCTCTTAAATCAAGTCCTAACTTTATTCCGCTATTGTACAATATTATTCCGGGAATAATAAGTATTACCAGCAGCAGAATATAATGTATCATTTTATTCTTCATTACTCACCTTTCCACAAATATAAATTTGTTATTTTTATTTATCTTTTAAATTAAATATTTATTTTATTGTATCCAGATATTTCTGTAATATTATGGAAGCTGCTACCATATCTACTACTTTACGTCTTTCCTTTCCATTTTTTTTGGAATAATTTTTTAAATAACGCTCCGCTTCAGTAGTTGTATATCTTTCATCTACCATAAATATTTCTATATCAGGTATTTCTTTTTTTATTTCTTCGACAAATTTTTCAACTTTTTCTACTTGACGTTTTTCTGTTCCGTCAAGACTCTTAGGAAGTCCGACTACTATTTTTTTTGTATTCTCTTCTTTTAATATTTCTTTTAATCTCTCAATAGGATTTACAATATTTCTATCCATTACTTCAAGAGCAGTGGCAAGAATACCCAAAGGATCGGATTTTGCAACTCCTATCCGAACATCTCCCACATCGAGACCGATAAATTTTTTCATATTTTTCCCTTTTCATATTTTTTAATTGTGAATATATCATGCAAGTTTTGAAGCAACATATTCTTTACTTTTTTCCACAGCTTCTTTTACGGCATTTCCGTTTTTTCCTCCGGCCTGAGCAAAGTCGGGACGTCCTCCTCCATTACCGTCTGCTGCCTGTGCCATAATTTTTACAATATCTCCCGCTTTAATTCTTGATGTGAGATCTTTTGTAACCCCTACTACAAATACCGCCTTTTCATTGTCAGAGCCGAGGATAACTATTCCACTTCCAAGTTTTTCTTTACCTCTGTCCACTATTTCTTTTAATTCTTCAATACTTTTGTTTTCAAAGGCTTTAACTAAAACTTTTACTCCTGAAATATCTTCGGTTTTTTCAAAAAGATCATTTATCTCATATTTCAAAACTCTACTTTGTAGTTGTATATAGGATTTTTCAAGATTTTTAAATTCTGTCTTGAACTTTTTCAAAACTTCAATTATATTATTTTCGTCCGACTTCATCGTTGAAGATATTTCTGCCAGTTTCGCTTCCACTTCATTTACATAATCCAGACTTTTGTGGCCTGTAGTGGCTGTAATTCTTCTTACTCCTGATGAAATCCCCGTTTCAGATTCTATATTAAAAAGTCCTATTTCACCTGTGGACTGTACATGTGCCCCACCACATAATTCTATAGAAAATCCGGGTATCTCCACTACTCTGACTACATCTCCGTATTTATCCGAGAAAAGTGCCATTGCCCCTCTATCCTTAGCCTCCTGAATATTTTCATAACCTATTTTCATTTTTATATTTGAAAGTATTACATTATTCACTTCAGCTTCTATTTCTTCTATAATTTCTTTAGAAATAGCTTCATAGTGGGAAAAGTCAAATCTCAACTTATCACTTTCTACAAGGGATCCTGATTGTTCTACGTGAGTTCCCAACTTTTCTCTCAATACTTTATGAAGTATATGTGTCGCAGTATGATTTCTCTGAATGTCTTTCCTTCTTTCAATATCAATTTCCATTTCCACTGTTGTATCTTCAGGAGGAATAATGCCTTTCACTACTTCGACCTGATGAATGAATATATCTTTTTTCTTAACGACATCAATTATTCTCCCTTCAAATTCACCTGCAGTTATTTTACCTGTATCCGATACCTGTCCTCCAGACTCCGCATAAAAAGGAGTTCTGTCAAATATCATTTCATATCCGCTCATACCTTCACTTTTAGCAACATACAATATTTTCCCTTTATCTAAAAACTTTTCATATCCTGTAAATTCAGTTTTTCCATGTTTTTCAAAAAATTCATCAATAAAGTCATCTTTAATCATGTCAGATATCGTAACACGGCTTCTCTGGGATCTTGTTACCTGTTCTTCCAATCTTTTTTCAAAATCTTCTTCAGAAACTTCTATTCCGTTATTATTTAAAATAAGTTTTGTTAATTCAAAAGGAAATCCGAATGTATCGTACAACTTGAAAGAAATTTCCGAAGATAATTTTTTTCCGTTTTCATTTTTTAACTTTTTTATTTCATCAAAAAGCATTTCAGTTCCGTTTTTCAATGTCGTAGAAAATCTCTCTTCTTCTATTTTTATTACTTTTTCTATGTATTCTTCCTTTTCAGACAATTCAGGGTAGGCTTCTTTCATAGTCTCCACTACATAAGAAACTATTTTATGTAGAAATATATCTTCCTTTTCAAATACTTTACCTTTAGCAACACTCCCTACTCCAAATGCTCTTCTTATTATTTTCCTTAATATATACCCTCTCCCCTCATTTGATGGCAATACTCCGTCACTTATAAGAAAAACTGAGGCTCTTATATGATCGGCAATTATTTTTACCGTTTCATCGTATTTTTCTTTCTCCACTCCAAGAATTTTTTCAATTCCTTTGATAATGGGCATAAATAAATCAGTTTCAAAATTATTTTTTTTATTTTGAACAACAGAAGCTATCCTTTCAATTCCCGCCCCCGTATCTATATTTTTTTCGGGCAAAGAAACTAATGTGCCGTCTTCAAGCCTGTTCCATTCAGTAAATACCAGATTCCATATTTCAAGAAATCTATCCCCTTCATCTCCGGGCTTACAGTTTATTTCTTCATTATTTTCCCCCATATTTTGAGTATCATAGTAAATTTCACTGCATGGACCGCACGAACCTACAGGACCTGCCGCCCACCAGTTATCATCTTCTCCTAATCTTACAAGTCTTTCTTCAGGAATACCTATTTCTTCATTCCATATTTTATATGCTTCGTCATCAGTTTCAAAAACCGAAACCCAAAGTCTTTCTTTATCCAGTTTCAAAATTTTCGTTATATATTCCCATGACCATTCAATAGCTTCCCTTTTAAAATAATCACCAAAGGAAAAATTTCCAAGCATTTCAAAAAATGTATGATGTCTTGGTGTCTTCCCCACATTTTCCAAGTCATTGGTTCTTATACATTTCTGATATGTAGTTATTCTTTTAAAAGGTGCTTCCTTTTCTCCAAGAAAAAACGGCTTAAAAGGAACCATTCCCGCCACTGTCAGCAATAAACTTTTATCATCAGGTATTAGTGAAGCACTTTCAAAATGCTTATGTTCTTTGGACTTAAAAAAATCAATAAAACTTTTTCTCAATTCATTTCCCGTCATTCATTTTCTCCTTAATTTTTACTTTTATTTAATTTCTATTTTTATTTTCTTATTGTTAATCCAGCTTAAAGTTATCTCCTAAATATACTTTTCTTGCAGTTTCATTATTGGCAATTTCTTCCCCGTTTCCTGATATGAGTATGGTTCCCTCAGCCATAATGTAAGCTCTTTCAGTAATTCTCAACGTTTCTCTCACATTATGATCGGTTATCAATATTCCAAGACCCTTTTCTTTCAATTGTATAATAATATTCTGTATATCTTCAACTGCAATAGGATCGACTCCTGCAAAAGGCTCGTCAAGAAGTATAAAATCCGGATTTGTAGAAATGGTTCTCGCTATTTCCACACGTCTTCTTTCTCCCCCTGAAAGGGCATATCCTAAACTTTTTGCCACATGAGATAACTTGAATTCTTCTATAAGATTGTTCATTTTTTCTATTCTTTCTCTTTTAGGAATACCTCTCATTTCCAGAACTGAAACAATATTTTCTTCAACAGTCAGATTTCTAAAAACTGAGGCTTCCTGAGGAAGATATCCTAGCCCCATTCTTGCTCTTTTATACATAGGAAAATTTGTTATATCCTCCCCGTTATAAGTCACTCTTCCGTTATTCGGTTTGATAATCCCCGTTATCATATAGAATGTTGTAGTTTTTCCTGCACCGTTAGGACCGAGAAGTCCTACTACTTCACCTTTTTCCATATTTAAACTGACATTTTTCACAACTTCTCTGTTTTTATATATTTTTTTCAAATTATCGGCTTCTATGCTGATTTTTCTACTCATTGTATCTCCCGCTATTCAATATTTCCTTTTTTAAAAATTATTTTTAAAATTGTTTTCTGTGTTCAACATTCTCATATTTAAGTACCGCTGTAAGTCCTTTTGTCCCCGTTTCCTTTCCTGAAGCCTGACTTTGTCGTATCCATGTAATAGGGACATCCAGAGTTCCCTTTGCAACATTTATCTTTACACTATCAGGTAAGTTTCGTCCTATTTCAGGTACATAAATATTTCTTGCTGCTCTTTCCAACATCTCATTTACTGTTTCTGCCGGAATATTTACATTAAAAGTTTTTTCCCTTTCTTCAGAACCGGCTCTTACAACTGCTTTTAATACAACATTCCTGTCTCTTCCACCGAGAAATTCCTTATTTATCTTTCCTGTAACAGCTAAAAAGTTCGAATCTGAAGAATTCCACTTTATATTTACCTGAGTTTCATTCGAAGCTCTTATTGATTTCGGAAGTTCTATTTTAGATTTTCTGTTTACTTCATTTTGAGAAACTGACAGTTTTTTTATGACTTCTTCTACCGCTTCAGTATCTTTAGGATTTGCCTTTCCCGAATTTACAGCCCCATTCTGAACATAATACTCCATTTTTATATTTCCGTCATTTTCAAGTATTTTTTTATTAATATCATAAACTGCTTTTTTAGAGGACACTTTAGTTTTCCCCTGATAAGTCGTCACATTTCCGAATAAAATCACTTTCTTCTCTTTCATATTGACAGTCGCTTTATCCGCACTCGTGTTTAAATTTACAAACTGAGGTAATTTACTTACTATTTTTACATTATTCTGTGCATTGCCGATTTCACTGTTCAAATCCAAATAAAGAAAATTTGAAGTCATTTGTGTTTCATTTCTGAAGTCAAGTACCACTTGATCTCTTGCTAACACCAAATTTTTCGAAGTATCTATTTCATTATACTGAGAATCAAGATTCACTTCTTTATATACCATATGGACATTTTCCTTTATTTCACTCCGCGTAATACTCATATCGTTGTTACTGTGAGACAGGAAATATATCTTTGCAGTATTCCCTCTAAAATGGACTGCTTCATAATCTACAAGCTTTGTCGGATTGTTTACAAAGTCCTTTACATTTCCTCTTATTTTCCCATTTATATTTCCGTCAAATCTGAATTCTTTTTTCTCGAAACTTCCCTCTCCCGTTTTTGAATTTATTCTATCACCCTGAACACTGGTCATTACCATATTATTTGCGAAAATATTTTTTACTATCGTATTCATTGTACCACTTGAACCATTGACGGTAAAATTCTGTTTTGTCACGGAAAAATTACTTGTCAGTGTGGCATCTCCCGTTTTAAATAGATACACAAGTCCCGATCCATTCATTTTATAATCGTCATAATTCATTGTATAATACTGATTGGTAGTCAAGATTTCATTAGCAAGATCATAGACTCCGCTTCGAAATGTTCCTGTAGAATTTCTGGGAAAATAATTAAATTTTCCGTTTCCGTCTGCATTGGCAATCTGTTTTACTTCGTCATAAAATACATGATCAGCTTTTACATTCAAATCTTTATTCTTGTAATCTACATTTCCTCTTGCATCTACTTGCTTTTTTTCTATAAAATATAATCCTCTGTTTGCTGAAATATCACTTTTTTGATCTTTATATTTTACGTTTCCTTCAGCTTCAGCTTGTTTATTTATATCATTATATTTTATTTTATCGGCTTTAAGTTCTTTTTCCTCTTTTTTATATATAACATTTCCTGTTCCTATTATTTCTTCAAATTTGACTGTTGTTTGAACTTTATCTGCTTCCAGCTCTGTTTTATCTTCATTATTTACAATTTTTGTCCTAGTATCGGAAATAATCAAATCTCCTTCTTTTTTATAGTCTATATGATTTGTAAATATATTCCACTTGTTGTCTTTTGTCCTTCCTGTAACATTATTTTTCAAAGTTATGTCAGATGTCTTCGTATTAACTTCTCCATTTTTTGCAGATATAAGCATATCCTTTTTCAGCAAGTCTATTACAACCCCTTTAAATCTTATAATTCCATCTCCCTGATTCTGAGCTCCTATCTGCTCATCGGCATATATTACTGCATCATCTTTAAGTTTATATACGACATTTTTAGCTTTCATCTCCTGTTTCATCTTTTCCACAGGAGTTTCTATTTTCTTGAAAAACACTGCATATAAAAAATATAATACAATAATTATCAAGCCGCCGTAAGCTATTTTCTTCCACATTATTTTTTCTCCTCTAATTTTGCTTTTATTTCAGATAAAAATTTTAATGCTTCCATAGGTGTGATATTGTTTATATCTTTATTTTCAATATCATATATAACTTCATCCGCTATTTTGTCACTTTTATCTTCAATATAAAAGTCAGGATTATAGCCTTCATATTGCTCTTCAATTTCAAGAACCTGCCCAAAAAGAGAAAGCTGTTGAACATCTATTGTCTTTTCTATAAGCTCTTTTTTTTGTTCAAGTCTGTGAAGTATTTTTCTGCTTTCGTGCAAAATTTCTTTAGGAAGTCCTGCAAGCCTTGCCACTTCTATGCCATATGACTTATCTGCACCACCTTTGACAATATTTCTGAGAAACATTACTTTCCTCGATTTCTCCTCTACCTCTATACGATAATTTACAATATTTTCATATTTATTTTCAAGTTCTGTAAGTTCATGATAGTGAGTGGCAAATATTGTCTTAGCTTTTATATTTTCATGGATATATTCCGAAATCGCAGTGGCAATGGAAACTCCGTCAAATGTGGAAGTTCCCCGTCCTACTTCATCAAGAATGATGAGACTTTTTTCAGTAGCACTGTTTATAATATTGGAAACTTCACTCATTTCTACCATAAACGTACTCTGTCCTGTAAGAATATCATCAGAAGCTCCTATTCTCGTAAGATATTTATCTACAACAGACAATTTAGCCTTTGTTGCAGGTACATAAGAACCTATTTGTGCCATTATACATATAAGTGATACTTGCTTCATATATGTGGACTTCCCTGACATATTCGGACCTGTCAATACTGCAAATCTCTCTTTTTCAGTAAACATCGTGTCATTTGAAACAAAATCCGATCTTCCTATAAGTTTTTCCACTACAGGATGTCTGCCGTCTCTTATGTCAATAGAAAACTCTTCGGTAATTTCAGGTCTGATGTAATTGTTTTCTATGGCTATTGTAGAAAACGAAATTATTACATCAAGATAGGCAAGTTTTTCAGCAAGTTTTGACAAAAGTGATTTCTCTTCTTTAACCTTACTACTCACTTCCTTAAATAAATAATACTCCATATCTTCAATTTTTGCCTTTGAATTTATAATGGTGTCTTCATATTTTTTCAGCTCGGGAGTAACAAATCTTTCGGCATTTGTAAGTGTTTGTTTTCTTATATATGTATCAGGTACCAAATCTAAATTGGACTTTGTGACTTCTATAAAATAACCGAAAACTTTGTTATACTTTATTTTCATATTTTTTATACCGGTAGCTTCTTTTTCTTTCCTTTCAATTTCCAATAAAAAATCTTTTCCGGAATTCATTATACAATGTATTTCATCAAGCTCTTCATTATATCCTCTTTTTATTATATTTCCTTCTCTCACTGTAAAAGGAGCATTTTCATCTATACTTTCTTCAATAAGTTTATAAATATTTTCCAGTACATTTATATTTATCTCATCAAAAAAAGGTGTATTCTTTAAAATATTTATTATTTCTATTGATGCTTTTACAGTATTTTTTAATGCTATCAAATCTTTACCATTTTCATTTCCGAATATAATTTTCCCTAAAAGTCTTTCCAAATCATATATATTTTCAAGCTTTTCCTTTAAGTCTTCACGTATAAGAATGTTATCAATAAAATACTGAACATTATTCTGTCTTTCATTTATTTCACCTATATTCAGTAAAGGATTATTTATGTATCTTTTCAGGAGTCTCGTTCCCATTGAGGATTTACACTTATCCAAAACCCACAATAGAGAACCGTATACAGTTTTTTCTCTCTGATTTTTAGTAAGTTCCAGATTTTTTCTCGTTATAGAATTTATTTCCGCATAATTTGATACATTTAAAAATTCTATTTTTTCAACTGTCAGATTATTTTCTACCTGCATTGTCACGGCATAATCCAATACAATGGCAGCAGCTTCTATTACTGATTTTTTCTCTTTTATACCGTAACTTTCAAGAGAGACTACACCGAAATAATCTGTCAACAGTTTTTCCGAGTCCCTCACTTTATTTACAAAACTTACTGTTGCATTATTTTTCTGGATAAAATCATCAATTCTTTCTTTTATCGTCTCATAAAAAGAATTTGTCAAAAGTATTTCTTTCGGTTCTATTTTATTTAACTCATTGAAAAGCCTAAGACAGTCGGAATCATTTTCAATTTCAGTTACTTTAAATTCTCCTGTAGTAATATCTATATACGCTATTCCTATTTTATTTTCAACTACTTTTATACTCATTAAATAATTATTACTTTTTGAGTCAAGTGAATCCACATCAATAACCGTTCCCGGAGTTATAATTTTGACTACTTCCCTTTTCACTATCCCTTTTGCAGATTTCGGATCCTCAATCTGTTCACAGATAGCTACTTTATAGCCTTTAGATATTAATTTTGATATATATGAGTTTGCAGAATGATAAGGTACTCCCGCCAAAGGGACATTTTCATTTTTCTCCTTATTTCTTGATGTCAGTGTAAGTCCCAGTTCTTTTGATGCTTTTATTGCATCTTCAAAAAACATTTCATAAAAATCTCCTAACCTGAAAAACAATATGGAATCTTCATATTCTGCTTTTATTTCTTTGTATTGTTTCATTAACGGTGTTTCTTTCATTACAAATCCCTCTATTTCCAACTTATATTTTCATTGATATTTTTTCATATAAGTATAGCATAAATCAAGTATTATTTCCACTTCTATTGATAATTTCAAAGAAATATAGTAAAATTTAACGGAGCAGGAATTAATCAAATACATTATAAATTTTATTTATTGCTTATTCCATGCTTGAATGGCTGTATTTTTAATATTTACCAAAGTTTAAATTTTTTTATGTTTAAAAGTATAGTCGGATTAAAAAAACGAAAGGAAAAAATTAAAATTTATGACAAAAGAAAAAAAGCAGGAATATCTCGTTATTTCATTCTTACCTTTTATTATGTTGATTTACTCACTCATTCTATCTACTCCTTTTAAATTGTATGAAGGAATAAAAAATATTCTTTTATCGGACGGGATTCTGCTGACCGACTACTTTATAATAGGAGGTAAAGCTGCCGCTATTTTTAATGCTTCTGCTATAACATTGATAAATATTTATCTTTTATATAAAATGGACATGAAAATAAACGGTTTAAATATATCAGGTATATTTTTAATGTTCGGATTTTCATTTATGGGCAAAAACCTTTTGAATATTATACCCTTCTATATCGGGGCATACCTTTATGCGAGAATGAACGGGAAAAGTTTCAAAACTGTTGCTGTAGTATGTATGTTTTCGACTTCTCTTTCACCCTTTGTAAGTGTATTGGCAGAAGCTTACGACTATTCTCTGCCGGGTATTTTAGCCGCTCTTATTTTAGGAACCGTTTTAGGATTTATTGTTCCGATAATCTCTGTTCATATTCTTCCTATACATGGTGGTTTCAGTTTATATAACACGGGATTTGCAGCGGGACTTGTAGCAATTGTTTCATATTCTGTCCTGAAAGCTTCAAACATCAGTGTATCCTTTAAGAAATCTTTTATTGAGACTATGGATTACGAAATGTTGCTATTATTTATGGGTGCCTACTTATTTTATATAGTTTATGGCTATGTTAAAAATGGATATTCCTTTAAGGGGTTGAAAAACTTGTTATCCCACTCAGGAAGGCTTGTAAGTGACTTTACCGTCACAGAAGGTTTTCCCATTGTTATTATGAATATGGGAATACTGGGATTTTTATGTTTAGGAATAATATTTCTTTTATTTCCTATGTTTAACGGTCCCATCTTATCAGGAATGCTTACTGTAGTCGCATTTGCAGGTTTCGGAAAACATATAAAAAATGTTTTGCCTGTAATAATTGGAGTAGTTGCAGCATTTTATATATTTAAGACCGATACTTCATTAACCGCTTTTGCAGTTACTTTGTTTTTTTCAACTACCCTTGCACCTATAAGCGGAAAATTCGGTATTCTGGCAGGAATTACAGTAGGATTTTTAAACTACTGTCTGGTTTTAAACATAGGAGCTGCACATGGAGGATTAAATCTTTATAATACAGGACTTGCAGCAGGTATAGTAGCAAGTGTAAGTGTCCCTATACTTCAATTTTTTCAAGGAGGTCAAAATTAAAAATGAAGACTAATATTAAAATTATTTCTAAAATTGTAAGTGAAATTACTTCTTTTTATTTAGGAAACGGGGTGGAAGACTTTCACATTAAAATTGATAAAAAAGCTGAAAAAAATGAATATGTAATTTACACTCACGGATTTACAAAGCTATCCGAAAAAAGAGTTGACGAAATGAAAAAACTCATGTCCGTTCATCATGATATGGAATATGACGAGTATTGGGAATTAATGGGTGAAGGTGAAGCTGCAGATGAGCTGATACTCGTTGCAAGAATTTGCGATTCTGTTATTATTCAGTATGAAAACGGAATATTGGAAATTATTTTAAGAAAAAGCATATAATTTATATAAATCGACTGAAAATCATATATGTTATATACATAAAAATATATGATTTTTCAGTTTATTTTAATATTAATCTGATAATATGGTCATATATTAAAAATATATTATCTTTTTAACAACATAAACTAAATGGAGGAATTAATATGAAAAAAATTTTCACTGTATTTTTTCTTTTTTTATCGGCACTTTCTTTTTCGGAAAATGTCATTAGGAAAATAAGTGTTACAGGCAATTCCGAAAGAGATGTCATGCCCGATACTGCAAAAATTTCCTTTCAGATAAATGTGAAAAATGAAAACCTGAATACTGCTACAAAGGAACTTCGACAAAAAGTCGATAAATTTAAAGCAGCTCTTAAATCAAAAAAAATAAATTCGACAGAATTTGAAACAATTTCTTTTTATAATAAGAAACAGAAAGATTACGAAAATGATAATAACGACTTTTACTATACTGAAGACATTCAGGAAGATTTCAAAGGAAAAAAAACTGCTTCAGAACCTGACAAAAAAAAGAAAAAACCGGTTTCATATACTATATATATGACAGTTATAATAAAAAATACCGATTTCGGAAAAATTTCAGATCTGATAGAATTTTCGGATAAAAACGGAATCAACAAAATTAAAAAAATTGATAATACACCTGACTCTTATTACTTTACTCTAAGTGAAACCGATACTACTTCGGAAAAAGCTCTCAATAAAATATCCGACAAATTCCTTTCAATAAGGAGAAAACTCCTTTCAACGGGAATTTCTGAAAGTAACCTTGTGTTCAATAATTTTAAAGTTATTGAAAATGAAAATATACAAACAAAAAACACGAAAGATATATTTGTAGTAACCGAAATTTTTACCGTAACTACAAAAAATCTGAAAAATCTGAATGATATCATTTCCCTTGCAGACGAAAACTCCATTAACATCGGTGGAACTATTTCCTTTGATATTTCCAATAAAGAACAACTTGCTTCGGAAATGTATAATGAAGCTTTTAATCAGGCAAAATATAAAGCTGTAAGCATACTAAAATCAAGTAATATGAAACTTTCTTCTCCTCTTGTAGTAAGTGAAGATATAGCTTTTCAACAGAAAATGATAAATCGTATTGATGAAGAATGGAGCGTATCTGCTGCTTCTGCAACTTCAATGAAAAGCAGAGCCATAGTCGGAAATTCTATTCAAGCTGCAGAATATTCAGACAATTTCTCTAATAAAGTGGACTATACACCAAAACCGATTAAACTTTCTCAAAATATATCGGTTATTTATGAAATAAAATAATTTTATGAAAGAGGTTGAACACAATGAAAAAAATTATAACTTTACTTTTTCTAGTATGCTCGGCATTTTCTTTTTCAGATACTGCTTCAGGAAAAAGAATACAAGTCAGAGGAACATCTGTAAAGGAACTTGCACCTGCTTCGGCTAAAATACATTTTAATATTGTTACAGAAGGAGAAAATCTTGAAAAAGCATCTAAAGAAAATTCCGATATACTGGCTAAATACAAAAGTTTATTAAAGAAAACAAATACGAAGTACGAAAAGATAGAATCTACAGATTACTCTACTTATAAAAACTATACTTGGGAAGCAGTCACTGTAAATCAGGGGAAAAAATCATTTCAAACTACATTGACAATAGAGACTTCTCCTTTCAATACCGATTTACTGAAAAATTTTATGGATATTCTTATTCAGAAAGACATTTTTAGCATAGACAGAACACCTAACGGAAACTATAGTTTCAATATAGTAACTGAAGATACCGACAATAAATCTTCCTACCGTAAAGCTCTCGATATTTTTAATGATATACATAAAAAATTGGTTTCAAAAGGTTTCAGTCAGTCTGCTGTCAAAATAGGAGGATATGAGAACAAAGAAGTCAATCTTGAAGATAAAAAAACTGTAAAAAAAGAAAAACACATAGTTTCCCATTCCATAGAAGTAAATACAAGAGATATGAAAAATTTGGGAAATGTAATAAATCTGGCTCATTCTCTGGAAATAAGCTCCACAGGCGTTATAGAGTATGACATTGACAATAAACAACAACTTGAAGATCAATTATATGAAACTGCTTACAAAGAAGCATTGAAAAAAGCTCAAAATATTCTTAATAAAACAGAACTCAAATTAAAAAAACCCGTAACAATAACGGATAATTCAAACGGAACTATAAAACCTTATTATTCTTACTATAACAGAAATTACACAAACGGTTATAATTCCGCTATATTGAAAAAAAGTGATACGGAACTTATAGAAAAAGCACAGCAAAATTCCGTAATAATAAATCCGCAAAAATATACTTTTTCAAAATCAGTATACATAGAATTTGAAATGAACTAAAACATAATGTTTTAATAATTTACAGAAATATAAGAAAAACAGAAAACTATACAGTTACAATTATAAATATAAAATATCCGGTTTATTTTAAATTACAGCTTTTCGCTGTCTTTAAAGCTGACATTGATTTTAAAATCCCGATTTCATATACAAGCATACAATAAGTTAGTTAAGTATTTTTTCTATAAACAGAAATTTTATTACGAAAATTCAGGATTTTCATAGATACTGAAATTAGGACTGTTCTGAAAAAAAATTTATACATTTTTTCAGAAACGGTCTTTTTTATTTTGTTTGTTTTGAATAATTACGGTTTTTATGATAATATTTAAAAAACTACAGTTTCAGAAAGGATCGAAATATGAAAAATTTAATATTAATGACAGACTCTTATAAAATGACACATCCTAAACAATATCCTGAAAATATGACATATATGCATGACTATATAGAAAGTCGGGGAGGGCTATACGGTTATACGAAATTCTTTGGATTGCAGTATTATTTAAAAGAATATCTTACTAAAACCGTAACCGAAGAAATGGTCAAAGAAGCTGAAGAAATATGCACACTTCACGGATTACCTTTTTTTAAAGACGGTTGGAACTATATCGTAAAAAATTTGAACGGAAAACTCCCCCTCAGAATAAGGGCCGTTCCTGAAGGTGCCGTAGTAAAAAATCATAACGTTCTTGTAACTATAGAATCTACAGACTCTAATGTCCCCTGGATTGTCGGTTGGGTTGAAACATTATTGCTGAAAATATGGTATCCTATTACTGTAGCTACATTTTCATATAAAGCAAAACAAATTATAGAATATTTTTTAAAAGAAACCGGGGACAATGTAAAAGATGAGCTTCCTTTTAAGCTACATGATTTCGGATACAGAGGAGTTTCCAGTGAAGAAAGTGCAGGAATAGGCGGACTTGCCCATTTAACTAATTTTATGGGAACGGATACTCTTCAATCACTTGTATTCGCTAAAAAATATTATCATAGTGAAATGGGCGGCTTCAGCATTCCGGCTTCGGAACACAGTACAATGACTTCATGGACAAGAAAATATGAAAAAGAAGCTTATGAAAATATGCTTGATTCTTTTCCGAACGGAACTATAGCAATAGTCCTTGACAGTTATGACTACTTTAATGCAGTGGAAAATATAATCGGAAAACAGCTTCGTGAAAAAATACAGAATAGAAACGGTATCCTTGTCATAAGACCTGACAGTGGAGATGCGATTACAAATATATTGTTTGCCCTTGAAAGCCTTGAAAACAACTTTGGATATACTATAAATTCCAAAGGATATAAAGTTATTAATAAGGTAAGAATTATCCAAGGAGACGGAATTAATGAAAACATTATATGGGATATTTACAAATCTCTTAAAGATAACGGATATTCAGCTGAAAATGTAGCTTTAGGTTGTGGAGGTTCTCTTCTTCAGGGAAATTCCGATTCTCACATAAATAGAGATACTCACAAATTTGCTATGAAATGTAGCTGTATAAAAATAGGTGACAAAATAACAGATGTATATAAAAATCCAATTACGGATAGAGGAAAAGTAAGCAAAAAAGGACGTCTTGATCTTATAAAAACAGAAAGTGGAAATTATACGACTGTTAATATTTCTCATTTAAAAGAAAATAAATATCATAAAAACTCGGTTTTGGAACTTGTTTATGAAAACGGTATTTTAAAAAAGGATTATACTCTTGATGAAGTAAGAAGTAACGAGTATCTACTTTTTTCTCCTAGTAATATACTTAACCTTTTTTCTAAAAAAGAGTAAATTAAAAACTATTAATTCAAATTTTGTGGATTTTAAATAATATTTATTTGCTATCAAAACAAAAAAGATGTTTTTTGATTTTCATTTCTTATATTTTTCTCACTGTTAAATTTAAATATTAAAAAAAAATAAAAAACAATTTTAAGTTAAAGTATAATAATATTAGAAACATATATTTGAATTATAAGAAAAAATCCAAAATTCAAATTATTTCAATAAAAAAATACAGGAATAAACATAAAAAATAACTAGTGAGTTTCTGATTTTTAACGAATGAATATGAAACAATCCAAATCATTAATGTTTTTAAAAGTTTAATAAAAAAGTATGAGGGCTATAATAAGCTCTCAATCCTTTTTTATAAATTCTTCTCTTTTACCTATCTATCAGGACTCCATATTTTTCCTAAAGAAAGAGGCAGTTCTCTTACTTTTTCAGATTTTCCCGCTATCTGTACCATATAAACTTTTCCATTATAATCTATAAAAGACAGCACTGTCATTTCTCCATTACCTAATCCGATCATTAATGTTTTTGACGGATAACTTCCGAAAGTCGAAAGAAATACCACTATCGCTTTACTGTCTATACTTCTACTTAAAAAATATCATACGCTGTCTGTAAAGCATTTCCCGTCATACCACCAGAAACTGTCGCTTTCGATCCGCCAGTTAATGTCATTGAATCCGGAGTAGGTTTATATTTGACTGTTTTAAATCCCTGAGGCTGAATTATATATACTACAGCAGAACTTCCATTTTTTTCGACTCCAGAATGCTGTTATTCCTAAAATTATTATAAAAATTACTGTTAATTTAATCCTTAATTTCATTATTTTCCACTTTGATATAAATTTTATTATTTAACTATATTATGTCTAAATTATGTCTGATTATAAAAAAATCAAGAAATACTAATTTATTTCGATATATATTAGATTTCCTATTCTTTTTTAATGTATAATTTACTACATTTCAGTAATCCGAGAACATTATTATAAATTTTTTTATCCTGTATTTTATAGAAATGATGAATAAACTTATTGACAAAAAATATAAATTTATATATAATTATGACAAAGAAAATATTTGTAATCATTTTAAATTAAAAACAATAACACATAGGAGGAAATAAAATGGCATTAATCGGAAAAAAATTGGAAAATTTTACGGTTCAAGCATATCAAAATGATGAATTTAAAGAAATATCTTTTGAGAAGGACATCTTAGGAAAATGGAATGTTTTTATGTTCTATCCTGCAGATTTCACATTTGTTTGACCCACAGAACTTGAAGATTTGGAAAATCATCACGAAGACTTTAAAAAATCAGGGTTTAATGTTTATTCAGTAAGTACTGATACTCATTTTTCACACAAAGCATGGCATGATAATTCAGAAGCTATCAGAAAAGTAACTTATACTATGATTGGAGATCCTTCAACTGTTCTTTCAAGAATGTTTGAAGTATTAAATGAAGAAACAGGATTGGCTTTAAGAGGAACTTTCATTGTAAATCCTGAAGGAGAAATTGTAGCCTATGAAATAAATTCTGACGGAATCGGAAGAGATGCTTCGGAACTTTTAAGAAGAGCAAAGGCGGCAAAATTTGTAGCTGAAAATAACGGTCTTGTCTGTCCTGCAAAATGGAAAGAAGGAGAAGCTACATTAAAACCGGGATTGGATCTGGTAGGAAAATTATAATTTCAAATTAATATAAAAATCATTTATGAAAGGAGAAGAGATGGCACTGCTTGATGCAAATATCGTTGAACAGTTAAAAACATATTTTGATAAAATTAGCGAACCTATTGAAATTGTTTCTTTTCTGGGAGACTGCAACAAATCAAAAGAACTTGACAGTTTTCTTCTGGAAGTTGATGCTATATCCGATAAACTGAATTATACAAAAAAACTTATAGGCGAAGATAAAGTTTTGGAAGAGAATACAGGGATAACAAGACCTATATCTTTTACGTTACTGAAAAATGGAGAAAGAACAGGAATTAATTTTTACGGAATTCCCGGAGGACATGAATTTAACAGCTTTATTCTTGCAATTTTGGGACTTGCCGGACTTGGAAAAAAACTTGAAGATGAACAGTTGGCTAAAATTCAATCTGTTACAAAACCTTTAAATATTGAAACGTTTATTTCATTATCATGTACAAAATGTCCTGAAGTAATACAGGCTTTAAATGTTATTTCTTTGAGCAACCCGAATATAACAACTTCATTAGTCGACGGAGGCATCTATCCTAATGAAGTAGCTGAAAAAAATATTCAAGGTGTCCCTGTAGTATATATAAACGGAAAGCAGGCAGCTTTGGGAGAGCAATCTATTGAGCAACTTATAACATTAGTTGTCAATGCTTAGTCAATAAATTAAAATAACTATAAAAGGTGTTTTCAGTAAGAAAGTTTTATTTTCTTAATTAAAACACCTTTTATACTTGTTAAAATACTTTATATTTTTTCAGCAAAACCTCTCCAAAATCTCCAATAAATTTATTATGCACTCTAATAAAATATATGTAATTAATTTATTTTAAAATTAAATTATTATAAAATATAAAAACTTCTGTTTTATTTTATCTCCTATTTATTTTTTAACCTTAATTATTATGAAGTTTGAAAATTCACTTATTTAATGAAAACTTTTTAATGTTTAATATTAAAAACTAAAAATTAGAGTAAAATCTGAATTTACCAAGAATTTTTACATATTCAAGAAGCTCAATATCTTTTTCATCTATTTTTGAAACTACACATCTTTTTTCATCTATTCCAAGATCCTTTAATGCAATTTCAAGCTCTCCCTCATATCTTAAATATTTCTCATTACTTATAAGAACATCTCCTCTTTTAATGAATGTATTTTCGCTCTGTTTTTTTTGAATATCAATTTTTTTATTTTTCAATTCTTCTCTGATATATTCCGAAAAATCTTTCCTTGTTTCTCCTATATTTGAAGAAACAGCAACTCTTATAACATACTCCGAATAATCGATCCTATTTTCAAATATTTTACCTGAAAATAACCTCTCACTACTTCTCAGTGGAATAACACCTTTATTTAAGTATTTCAGTTCCATCCATTTTTCATCAGATATATCAATATCACCCACTAAAATTATATCAGTACAGAGAGAAAGCAGTCTAAGACATGATGTCAGAAATCTCCTGTCCCTATGTTCCTCTACTGTAGGAAGTCCTTCATAAACAGGACCTCTTAATTCATCGCCTCTTACAAATGCCATTGTTTTTATCCCGTATTTTTTATATTTCAGATTCTGCTCCTTTAAATACTGTTCCGAAATGCCTGTAAATTTTTTAGGATAAAAATTATGTAAACTTAATATTTTTGAAAAATCAATATTATTTTTCTTCAGATATTCCAAATCTTCTTCTGTTATCGTACTGGCATTTAAAACTATTTTATTTTTTTCTGAAAGTTTTAAAATCTCATCTAATGTTAAACCTTCATCTATCCTTAAATAAATGTTTTCCAAATTGAGATTTACATTATCTTTAGTTACATTATTTATATCCACTATAAGATTAAGATTTTTTTCAGTGCACATTTTCACAATCTGTTCTAATTTAAAATTCTTATTTACTTTTTCTTCAGAAATATTTAAAGACGTAAACACATACTTTGATCCTGATTTTTCAGCTTTATTAATAACATTTTCTATTTTTTTTATATCTGTACTTAGATAAATTGAAAATCCTATTCCAAAATTTTTTTTCATATATTTTCCTACCCTATTTGTCAAATTTAAATTGCTTCAATTCTTCTTTTATCTTCTCGTATTCCGAAGTTATTTTTTCTGTTCTTTTATTTAACAAATTTATCAGTTCAATAACATTTTTTATATCTGCTGAATTTTTATATTTATTATCATTTTTTATCAAATTATATTTTCCTATTATTAACTCTTTTAAAATACCGTTCATTCTTAAATTTGTATCTTTTTTACTGTTCCTATTTGAAAATGCATCTATTATTAACGTACTTATAACTCCATAATTAGTTGTATAATAATGATTTCCATAAAAATCATTAGGCTTTTTAAGAGGATCTATAACTCTTGAATTTTTAGCATTCGTAAGCAATACTATCACCAAATTCTGTGAAGGTTCTATAACTGTAAGTGTTCCTGTCCACCCTGTATGCCCTATTGTTTCACTTGATGCCAATCCTGAAAATGCCCACTTATAAATCCTGTCTCCTTGTCTTCTCCATCCTAATCCGTAACTGGAATTAATGTCCTTAGGTTTTATAAAATTATCCAATGTTGTCTTATCAAAAAATTTAATATCTCCATAACCTCCATCATTTATAATAATTTGAGCCAATTTTGCAACTTCATAAGCATTGGAAAATAATCCCGCATGTCCTGAAACTCCATCCATTGAATAATATGCCTTTTCATCATGAACTTCACCTTGAATAGTATATTTTCTCACATTTATAAAATCTATTGTATTGTCTCTTGTATTTCCATTCAATTCCGTCGCAGCTGTCATATTTTTTTCAATACCGTTTTTTAAAGGATTAAACATTGTCTTACTCAAATTCAGTTTATTATAAATATTTTCTTTTAAGTAAATATCCAAATCTTGAGAAGTAATTTTCTCAACTATTAATCCTAAAAGCATATAATCCACATCGAAATACTTGGTAAATGTTTTAGGCTCATATACTAAAGGAGTTTTTAAAATAGCTTTTTTTACATTTTCCTTGCCTATTGCATATAAATCATTTTTACCGTTGGGAATCCCGTCATCTTTATCATACTTATCATTAAAATATTGAGGATCCGGAGGAAATCCCGCTTGATGTTTCAGCAAATCGTTTATTTGAATTTTTTCTTTATTACTTCCTTTGAATTCAGGAAAAATCTTATATACATAATCGTCTAAATTTAATTTTTTCTCGGAAACAAGTTTCATAACTGCATAATTTGTAGCATACATTTTAGTATTACTTGCTAAATCATAAACTGTTTCATCGGTAACTTTTATTTTATCTTTTATTTCCGTTCCATCCTGATTGTAATTATTTACATATCCGTAGCTTTTCAGAAATTCAAGTTTTCCATCTTTTACAACTGCTATTTGAACTGAAGGAAGTCCCGCTTCAATTTCAGCTTTTATAAATTCATCTAGAAATTTTAGAGTTTCATTATTATAGTCTTTTCCCTGAGATTTCTCAATAATAACAGGATAAGGTATTTTAACATTAACTTTCCCGTTTAAATTTGAAATCTGAAAAATATTTTTATCATTTTCAGTAATTCGGGAAATATCTATTTTCTTCATTCCTTTATCTTTAAAATCATCCGTTTTCAATTTTACCCCATTTATATAAATATCCGCATATTTAAAATTTTCATATTCCAGAATTATATACCCCTGTCCTTTAAAAGCCTTAAATTCGAACATATTATTTGTTAATATGGAATCATCAAAATTTTCTTTACTGACAGGAAAACTTTTTTCCATTTGATAAGAAAATATATTTAAAAATATTACTAAGTTGAATAAAATAAACATTATTTTTTTCATAGGAAACCTCCTTATTCCTTATTAAATTTCTGGCTAAAGAAAAAAGTCTGATACTTTATGGAATTATTCCAATAATCCCAACTGTGTACTCCCGGTCTTTCAATATATTCATGCTTTATATTTAAGTCGAGGAATTTTTTATGTAGCTTTCTGTTAGGTTCTATAAAAAAATCATCCACTCCATAATCTATTATTATATTGGATTTCGTTCCTATTAACTGGTGAGCTATATCCTCTATATTATATTCCTTCCAGTTACTGTCAAATACTTTTCCTATCCACCAGTTTCCCTTATATTCTTCAGGATGCATTCCTCCGCTCATACTTCCGATATTTCCGAATATACCCTGATTTTTAATACCTATATAAAAAGCTCCGAATCCTCCCATGCTCAATCCTGTTATTGCTCTATACTCCTTATCACTGTAAGTGGAAAAATTCAAGTCAATATATTCTACCAGTTCCTTTGAAATAAAAGTATAGTATTTTGAATTTTTTTTACAGAACTGTCTATATACCAACTATCATAATTTCCATCTGCTGAAACATAAATAATCCCATATTCATCAGAAAGTTTCCCTATGGAAGTTTTTTCAGGAAAATTTCTGTTTGAACCTGACCAACCGTGCAAAACATAAATTGTACTATATTTCTTTCTCTGTGAATAACTGTCCGGTAAAATTACGGTCACAGGTATATCTTTTTTCATTGATTTACTGTGAACTTTTATGTTTTTTTCAGTAAAGGAAAATACTGAAAAAGAACAGAAAAAAAGTAAAATAAACGTTATTTTCTTCATTCTAATCACTCTCCATATATTTCTTCTATTCTTTCATCATCTACTCCGAAGAAATAAGTCAAAATAAATCCTCCTGCATATGCTCCGAGCATTGCTATTAAATAAAGATGCCATGTTCCTTTAACAACTATAAGTAATCCGAACAAGCCTGAAACTCCCAATGTTATAGTACCTAAATGAAATAATACCGCTAAAGCCCCTCCAAATCCTGAACCTAAACATGCAGTAATAAAAGGTTTACCTAAAGGTAAAGTCACTGCATACATCAGAGGTTCTCCTATCCCCAGTATTCCTACAGGTATAGAATCCCTTAACATATTTTTGAGTTTTTGATTTCCAGTTTTCATATATATAGCAATTCCTGCACCCACTTGTCCTCCTCCTGCCATCATTAATATAGGCAATAAATAATTAATACCTTTTGACGGTCCGTCAGGATTATTAAGCAATATATGAATAGGAGTCAAAGCTTGATGAAGTCCTACTGAAACCAGAGGTAGAAATCCTGTTGCAAGAATGTATCCTCCAAATATTCCTAATCTATTGTAGACAAAATCAAGAATATCAAATATTCCTTTCGTCAAATATGAACCTAAAGGCTGTATGAAAAGTAAAGCTATAAATACACTTATTATTAAAGTAAACAACGGAGTAAAAAAAGTATCAAGCATTGAAGGCATTATTTTTCTCACTCTTTTTTCAATATAAGCTACTATCATTCCCATAAATAAAGCTGCAAGCAGACCACCGATCCCCGGAGTAAAAGGCTTATTTGTAAGAGGCAATATAACTGCATTTTTATCTTCAACTTTTAAAAGTAAAGGGAGTGCAGGATTTGTAACAAATATCGACCCCATAATCCCACCTAATACTGCTGTTCCACCAAATTCTTTAGCGGAATTCATCCCTACATATATAGCAAGATAGCCAAACATGACAAATCCTATACTTCTTAAAGCTGCAAACCACCAAACTGTATTATACATATTTTTAGTCGATACATTTATTACATTTGTAAGTCCCATTATAAGTCCTGCTGCAATAATTCCCGGAAGCAAAGGAACAAATATATTTGCAATTTTTTGAAGAAATCTTTGAACAGGACCGTTATGCTTAGCTTTATTAACTTTTTTATTTTCATTTGCAACATTTTTTACATCGGATTTCATATCAGAAAATCCGAGAGACATTCCTGTAAGTTTAGAAAATTCCTCTCCCACTGCATTAACTTTTCCCGGTCCAAGTACTATTTGCAATGTATCCGCTTCCACTACATTTAGAATCCCCTCAATTTTTTTCAATTTTACCAAATCCACTTCTTTCTCGACTTTTACTCTTAATCTTGTCATACATACGGCATTTGAAAGTATATTTTCTCTACCGCCTAAAACATCATAAATTTCTTTTGCTGTTTTCTTTGTATCCATAACTCTCATCTCCTTTTTTATACTTTATTTATTTTTGTTTTTCTTATTTTTTCCGAAACCTGCTCATAATTCTTATTGGAATAAGCAAAATATAAAACATCTATTAAATTCAACATAGATATTCTTGAATAAATTGCTGCACTTCTTACCAATGCTTCTTTTGAAGTTACAAATAAATTATACTTACACTTTTTTACAAGACGATTATTCCCATAACCTGTGACAGATATAGATACTATATCTTTTGCAAGCAATATTTCAGCTATATCCGTTATTTCTTTAGTCAATCCCGAATATGAAATCAACACTGCCAAATGCTTTTTATTACTGTTTATTGCCTGTACATGTTGTAAGTCTGTGCCTTCAAAACAGTTTACAGTTTTTCCGGCTCTCATAAATTTATAACGAGCATCAAGACAGACTATATATGATGCTCCTATACCGTAAAAATCGACAACTTCCTTTTCAGTTATGAGATTTACAACGGTATCTATCATATCAGGCTCCTGTAAAAGCATAGTTTCTTTCAAAGAATCTATACTTAATCTATTCAGTTTTTCTATGACTGTTTTTGTGTTATCTTTCCCATCTATGTCGATACTATCAAAATGAATTTCTTCATTTTCAAGGTTTACAACTTCTTCAAGCATTTTCAGCTTAAATTCTTGAAATCCGCTAAAACCTATTTTCTGACACATTCTTGTAACACAGGCATTACTTGTAAATGTTTTCCTTGAAATAATATTAGTATCCAGCTCTCTTATTTTTCTATAATTTTTTATCAAATATTTGGCAACATACTCTTCATTGACTGTAAAGTCTTTATTTTCTCTAAGCTTTATCAGTATGCTCATGAATAAGTCTCGCTACATTATTATCATATTTTTTCAATTTTTTAGTTGCCGTTTCTTTATCAATGTTCAGTAATATCATTGTTATAGCCGTTTTCACATTATTCCCCGCTTCTATTAAAATCATGTCCGCTTTTTCATATTTACAGCCTGTGGTCTCCATTATTATTCTTTTCGCTCTTTCAATGAGTTTATAATTAGACGTTTTTACATCTACCATATACCCTGAAAATACTTTTCCAAGCTTTATCATTACCGTGGTAGAAATCATATTAAGTATCATTTTCTGTGCCGTTCCCGACTTCATTCTCGTTGAACCTGTAACAATTTCAGGACCGACAACAACTTCTATAGGATATTGGCTTATTCGTGATAATTCCGAATTTTCCGAACATGTTATACTTCCTGTTACTGCACCTATACTATCAGCATATTCTATAGCTCCTATGACATAAGGAGTTCTACCCGAAGCTGTTAATCCTATAACGACATCATTTGAAGTTAAATTCATACTCATAATATCTTTTTTCCCTTGCTCCCTGTTATCTTCCGCATTTTCTTTAGCAAAAAACATTGCTTCTTTCCCACCGGCTATTATTCCTTGAACCTTTTCAGGAGAAACTCCGTATGTAGGCGGACATTCAGAGGCATCAAGGATACCTAATCTCCCTGAAGTTCCCGATCCCACATATATTATTCTTGTATTTTCATTATATACTTTTAATATTCCATCTATAAGTTTTGAAATATCTTTCAGCTTTTTTTCAACACAAAACGCAACTTTTTTGTCTTCATCGTTTATTCTCCTCAAAATTTCAAAGCTATCCTGAAGCTCTATATCTTTACTGTTCTTATTATTTTCTTCTGTTGACAATCTGTTTAAATCTATCATTTTTATCACTCCCTTTAAAATAATTATATCCTGATTTTCGATAAATGGAAGTATTTTTGAAAATGATTTTCAAAAATTGAAAAACAAAAAATCCGATATACTCAAAGATCGGTAATCGGATTTAAAACAATTTATTATTTTTTTATATATTCTATTAAGTTCAATGGATTATCAACCATAAAATCGGGATTTTCATTTTTAAGCATATCTACACTATGGCTACCCCATGTAACACCGCATGTTTTTACATATGCAGACTTTCCCATTTTAATATCAAATATTGCATCTCCTATCATGAGAGTGTTACTTCTATCAAGTCCGTATTTTTCAATGATAGAATTTACTCCTTCAGGATTAGGCTTATGATTTATAACTTTATCCGCTCCTATAATTTCCATAAAATAATCTTTTATTTTGAGTAATTCGAGATTTCTTTCCAAAACTTCAGATTTTTTACTTGAAACTATAAAGCATTTTATCTTTTTTTCTTTTAAAATATCCAATAATTCTTTTATTCCCGGAAAAATTTTTAAATACTTACTTTCCAGACTTTTATACAATTCCCTGAATATTTCAATTAATTTTTTAAATTCATCTTCTGATAATTCTTTCTCAGACATTTTCCTAAAAGATTTCTCAATGGGAATTCCCATATAATACTCTATTTTTTCTTCATCGGGAATATTCAATCCTATTTTTTCAAAAGCTTTTTGAGTGGCTACTATACCACATTTTTTAGAATCTCCCAAAGTTCCGTCAAAATCAAAGATAAATGTATCTAAACTCATTTTTTATTCCTCCTAAAAGCAAAAATGCCGTGATAGTTATTATACCATATATCTCGGCATTTTCCTATTCTTAATGTTCTATTGATTCATCAAGAGTTTCTTCAAATTTTCCTTTTTTATTTTTCTTTAACACTATTACTCCCAGTATTACCAAAAATGCTATTCCCATCATTCCTAAAACAATTCTGAATACTCCGTTTTTATTCTTATACTTAAAGTTCACTCTATCTCCCTGATAGAAAGTTATTTCTTTTTTATTTTTATCTATTGTTCCTGCGGCATTTTCTTCCGAAATTATTTCTCCATCAACTTTTACAGTTAATTTAGCGATTCTTGAACTTCCCATATCCACTATAACTATATTTTTGTCTTTTTTAAAAATTTCTGTATTCGAAGTTGCTTCTACTTTATTATTTTCAATGTCAGCAGAATTTGTTTCAGTATTATTCACCGAATTTTCAATACTGTTTAGACCAGTTGTTCCTGCACCTATGAATTTTAATATTTTCTTTAAATCTTCTTCTGTTTTCCAGTTAATTTCTATAACATATCTGTCTATATTAGAGTCACTGTCTTTTTCTTTTTTCAAAGTATATTTTTCAATTCCCAGTTTTGATATTTCAATTTTTAAATCTTCTTCTTTTATTAAGCCCTTTGCAATAGCAAGTTTTGAAACGGTATTTCCTGAAAAATCTTTATTAACTTTCATATCCGTTTCCACTGTTGCACAGCTTTGTATTATAAATACAAATAGCAATAATACTGATATTTTCAAATTTTTTTTAAGCTCATCCATCATTTACTCTCCTTTATTTTAATTATATCATATTTTCAAAAAAATTTTAAGAAAAAATAAACTTTCAATAATTTCAATAATAATGATTAATTATTTTATTCATTACCCGAGACTGTTCTCTCATTTATTATTAGATACTTTTTAACACTTTTCATTCAAAAAATTTTCATTGTAAAAACTGTTTTTGCCTATTCCCTATATTTTATTTTTCATCATATATTTTTTTCCACTTCCTTATTTTTGTCCTAAACGTTTTAAAAGGAGCAACAGTATTTATATGTATCCACTTCCAGATAGGCCAGTTACTCGGAGTCGACATCGCCCACTGTCTTCCTCCCCGCTTAAATAATTCCTCATCTGTATATTTTTCTATCAATTCAATAATTTTTTCGATTTTCCTGTTAAATTCATTTCTTAATTCCATTATTGAAAAGTTTTTGTATTTTTCATAAAAAGACTGGTAAAGCTCTCTTAAATTATTCCATTTATAATTTTCCACAGGAGTTGTTACTTTTTCACCTTTCATATTTCTTTCTTCCCATAAAAGTATTAATCCCAACCAGCCCAATTGATAAGCTATCATTTGTGCAGGTGTCCTGTCCACACCATCTAATAAAGTATCTTTATTTCTATCATTAATTTGTTCAAATTCTCCGATAAAAAGTTCTGCTCTTTTATTTATTTCATTTATAAGTTCATATTTATCCGCATATTCCTGCATAATATTTCTCCTTTAATATTTTTCTTAACAAATATAGTTGAATCCAATATTGTAAATAAAACTGTTTTAATAATCACTTTTCCTATATAATTTATCATAAATCATTGAAAAATCTAAAATATTAACAAAACTTTTTTTGATATTATTTTATTCCTATATAAATATGTATTTCGACATTATCAAATCCGTTTCCGCCTATGTATTCTTCAAAATCATAATTGAATGATCTTTCCAGATTCCTTTCTTTTAAATAACCGTCTAAATTCCCCCAAAATTCTGCCAATATTTTTTTAGGATCTCCTAAAATTTTAAATTTTGCATATTTCCCTGACGGAATATTTATTTTCATAATATTTTTATATATTTCTCCATTTTCATCAAAAATTTCACATCCTACAAGATTATCATATTCAAGTCTATCATCCATAATATAATTATAATATACTCCTGTATAATTATCGTTAATTCTTCGGTTATTTTTTAATATCCTTTCTTCTTTAAACAAGTTATCCCATAAATCTGCTATTTTTTTAAACATTGTATCATTATCATCTTTTATTCTTTCCTTTAATCCTATAATGGTTTTTTCATTTATCTCCACTATTTCATAATTTATTTTATCGGCTTTATTAAAATTTTCCATCGCCTTAGGATAGCCTAATGTATACATATCATAAAAGAAATTTATATTCTTTTCGGAAATATCACCCAGAGCTCTCATCACATTTGCTGCAAAACAAATTGCTCCCGTTCCCGTAGCAGTTACCATTTTTCCGTCAATTACAGAATCTATGTCAGTATATATAAAATTTTTATGATTTGTATACTTTTCACTGTTTTTTATTTCTTCAAAATCATTTACTGTATGACGACAGTCATTTAAAATTCCGTTTACTGCAAGATAACGAGCAGCATCACAAATTGCTCCTACTACCTTTCCGTTATTTTTAAACTTTTTTACAAGATTTATTATTTTTCCGCTTATTTCATTGTCCAATTTTCTCCAGTTGTATGAGCCCACTAATACTATACCTGAAACCTCATCGGATATTTCATCTATTGTCATATGAGGGATAACTTTCAGCCCTCCTGTTGAAATCTTTATTTCTTTGTCGATCGAAGCATATTTTACAGCATAACCTGTAGAAAATTCTCTTACATTTAAAGCCGCTGATAAAAAAGCCGCTTCCCAATCTGCAAATCCGTTTAAAATGATAAATATAAATTCTTTCATTTTATCCTCCCATATATTTTTTGAAAATTCTTGATTACTCTCAGAACTTAACTATCTTAGTTAAGTCCGCTTTCATATATAACCCGACATTAAATCCCTGTTAATTTGATTATAACATACATAATATGACTACATTATGTCATATTTAAATAATTTATATTTTTTGTGAAATATTATTTATAATTGCTTTTCATTTTTTCAATTTTTTCGGATAAAATATTTTTTATCCTTAAAGGCTCAAATATTTTTATATTCTCTCCAAATGACAGTAAATAACCGTATAGCCATTCATTTTCAACATTTTCTGTCACAACTTCAAAATTCCCGTTTTCTTTCTTTTTTATATTTTCTTGAGAAAATTCGTCATAAATACGATATGCCTGAGATTTATCGGCTTCAAAAATAACTTTTACAGTTTCTGTTTCACTGTATTCATTTTTCAAAGGAATTTTTTCTACTAATCTCTCAAAAATTTCTTCCGTTACTTGAAGATTTTTAATTCTTGTTATTTTAAAAGTCCTCATTTCACTGTTTTTTCGACAGAAAGCATATAAATACCATGCTTTTATTTTAAACCATAATTTTAAGGGTTCAGCACTACGTTTTGACTTAATTCCATTACTGTTATAATATTCAAAATTTACTACTTTTCTATTTAATATTGCATTTTTTATGTTTTCAAATATTTTCTTCTGTACTTCATTATATCCTGAAAAATCTACTTCTATCCAGTCAACTGATGATTTATTGAAAATTGTATTCAATTTTGAAAGAGTTTCTCCAATTTCAGGATAATTAGCTGCTTTTAAGCTTTGCAGTGCATACAATATATCATTTTGTTCACTTTTGGAAATTATTGATTTATCTAAAACATAATCTTCAAGAAGTTTTATACCCCCATTTTTTCCTCTTGAAGAATAAACGGGTATTCCTGCAAACATCAATGCTTCTATATCCCTGTACACCGTTCTTATCGAAACTTCAAAATGATCTGCAAGCTCTTTTGCCGTTACATTTTTTTTATTTAATAGTATATAAACTGTTTCAAAAAGTCTGTTTATTTGCATATAAATTTCTCCTATCTGTTATACTGTACTAAATTATACCACGGAATTTTCAATATATTCATTTATTATATTTATTTGTTGACAAATTTTTCATTTTATTTTATCATACAAACAAATTTTATTTTTTATGGGGTGAAAAAATATGACTAAAAATATTAAAGTAGTTGATTCATTTTTTGAACAACTCGAAAAAATTACAAAACCACATATAGAAGATTCTATTTTTGGAAAAGAATATATTATAACAAATCCGGATAATTCATCAACAGTTATAAAAAGATTTACTTTTGATAATAAATATGAACTCTGTTTTATGAAATCTAACGGAAAAATGAATTATGAATATATTTCTCCAAATGAAAAAATTAGAGAAAATATCATTGAAATTGTATATTATTATGACGGAAAAACAAAAATGATCTCTCAACCAGATAATAAAATATATCATTTAAAAAAAGGAGACATTGCTATTCATTATACTAAAAACTGCTTTTCAGGTTATTTCGAGCATAATAACATTTCCGTTATTTCAATAAATCTCTATGTAAAAAAGTTAAAGAACGATCTGAATCTAAAAACTGTAGATAAACTTATTTCAGAATGGGAAGCCAAAGTTGAGAATATTTTCAAAGATGATAAATGTATTATTGAAAAAGCAAATACCGAAATTAAAACTCTAGCTCTTCAAGTTCAGAATGTATCTTTAAAAGAAATTAATGATTATTTTGAGTTTAAATCAAAAATTATTCAATTATTTTTTTTAATTTTAAAAAGCAACTTAAAATCTGTTTCTACTGAAAAATATGATGCCTCTGTTACTTCTGAAAAAATAAAGTCGGTTATAAGCAGAAATTCCTACTATAAAAGAATTATGTAAAATAATGAAAACAACCAACTACCATCTCCAGTCAATCTTTAAAAATAATGAAGGCATGAGCATAAAGTATTATATTCTAAGTCTTAAAATGAATCATGCCAAATTTCTTCTGAAAACTACAAATTATAGTATATTCGATATTTCAGTTGAAGTAGGGTATGAAAATCCAAGTAAATTTGCCAAAGTTTTTAAAAATTATTTTGGAATTTTTCCGAGTAAATATAGAAAACAATCTAAATAACAAATATCTCCCGAAATATTTTATTTTGGGATTTTTTATTAATTTAAAAAAAATTAAAACAAAACTATATAAGTCCAATCAATCCCTTTTTTAGGGCTTTTTTTATTTTGGAGTATTATTTTTATATATTCATGCTATAATTTTATTAGAATTAAAAATTTGAGAGAGTTGTATCACTTAAAAAACAAGTGTAATTTTATTTTTATTGAATATTTTATTTTTCTTATTAAAATAAAATTTAATAAAGGTTTTTCTTTAAAACAAAAATATAAATTTAGCAGTAATAAATTTAAAATACACCAACTTATAATATATGAGAATAACCAAAAAAGCCGATTTTAAATTGGGCTTTTTTTATTATGGGTTTGTTTTTATCTTAAATATAATGTATAATCTATTTAAAAATTAATTTGATTATCAAAATATTAGCAATAAAAATTATTATCAATATTTATCAGGAAAGGAGAAATTATGAAAAATTTAAAATTTTTATTAAAATTATCAGGGCAACACAAAATAAAACTTATTATTTCAGCATTATTCAGTGTAATAAGTACAAGTTTTTCAGCCGTCCCTTATATTCTTGTATATAAAATCATTTTGGAACTTTTTAATAAGAATGTTGATTATGAAAAAATAAAAATACTTGTTTTCCTAACAATATTTTTTGTAATATTTAGTGTTATCACTCTTATTTTATCAGGAATTTTTTCCCATATTTCGGCATTTAACATTCTTTATAAAATAAGAATAAATTTAATCGAACATATGTCAAAACTGAATATGGGATTTTTCAGAAAAAATCCGTCAGGAAAACTGAAAAAGATTATTAATGAAGATATAGAAAAACTGGAAAATTTTATTGCACATCAAATTCCCGACTTATCTTCAGCATTTTTTACTCCGTTAATTTTTCTCGGGATTATGATATATTTTGATCGAATGCTTACTTTTGTTTTATTTATTCCCTTTATTTTAGGATTTATTGTTCAAAGCGGTATGTATAAAAATTACAGTACAAAAGTCGACTGCTTCTATAAACTATCTGCAAAATTAAATTCCACAATTATGGAATATATAAATGCAATGAATGTTATGAAAGCCTTTAACCTCACTGCAAAATCTTTTAGAGAATATAAAAATACTACTCAGGAATATGCCGACTATTGGATCAAACTCACTAAAATGAGTGTCCCTTACTACTCCGCTTTTCTCTGCCTTATAGACACAGGACTACTCTTCATTATTCCCATAGGAGGAATAATGCTCCAAAAAGGTAATATTTCCGCTGCAACTTATATTTTGTTTATTATAATGAGTTCTATATTTCTAAATTCATTAAAATCCCTTTTTGAACTTTCCTTTAATCTTTCCTTTCTTTTAAAAGGAATGGAAAAAATCACTGAAATTTTTGAAGAAAAAGAACAGAAATCGGGAAATCTTAATTTCCCCAAAAACTTTTCCAAACATTTAAAATATGAAAATATATCCTTTTCTTATGATAAAACCGAAATTATAACAGATTTTTCTCTTACTGTTAAAGCAGGAAGCACAGTTGCTCTTGTAGGTCCCTCAGGATCCGGAAAAACCACTATCGGACTTCTTGCGGGAAGATTCTGGGACGTGAATAAAGGAAAGATAAGTATGGACAATATTGATATACGAGATATTTCCTATGAAAATCTTATGGAAAATACTTCTTTCGTTTTTCAGGAAACATTTATGCTTCATGATACAATATATGAAAATATAAAAATGGGAAAAGAATATACTCGGGAAGAAATTGAAAATGCTGCAAAGCAAGCACAGATTCACGACTTTATACTTTCTCTTCCTAACGGATACACAACTAAAATAGGAGAAGGAGGAATTAAACTGAGTGGTGGAGAAAAACAGAGAATTTCTATAGCAAGAGCTATTTTGAAAAATACTCCTATTATTATATTGGATGAAGTTACATCTTATTCAGATATCGAAAATGAAGCTGAAATTCAAAAAGCTCTAAAAATGCTCCTCAAAGGAAAAACGGCTCTAATTATAGCTCATAGACTTTACACTATAAAAAATGCAGATAACATTATATATATGGACAAAGGAAAAATTATAGAACAGGGAACTCACGAAGAACTGCTTAAAAATAAATCTGCTTATTGGCATTTATGGTCTCGATACAATGAAGAAAATAATAATGGAATGGAGGCGGAAAAATGTTAAAGGAAATAAAAATTTTATCAGGCGTGCAATTTAAAAATCTCAAAAAACCTGTACTGCTTCTTGTTACGGATTCAATATTTTACATGATAAATTACATGATGTTTTATTTCACTGTTATAGATTTGATAACAAATATATTCAGCTTGAACAAAATCTTTATTTACACTCTTATTATGTTTATAGCAAATATACTCAGATATCTTTTCAATCGCACAGGTTATACGGGGATACAATGTCAAGGAGCAAAAATTATTCAAGATTTACGGCTTCGTATGGGAGACCATTTAAGAAACCTCAATTTAGGATATTTTAATAAACATAATATAGGAAACATTATAAATATCATGACTAACGATTTACAAGAATTTGAAAGAGTATTAACTCACAGTACATCAGAAATTATAAAACTTTCCATATTATCTTTCTATCTTCTTCTTGTCACTTTTGCAATTTCTCCTGTTTTAGGAATAATACAGTTATGTGTTGCTACAATAGGAATTATATTTGTGGTAATAGGGGCAGGAAGAGGGGCAAAAATTGCTTTAAAGAAAAAACATACAATGGATGATGTAGTTTCACGTATGGTTGAATATATTGCAGGAATGGAAATTTTTAAATCTTATAATCTCGTTGGAGAAAAATTTGAAAGATTGAAAAACAGTTTTGTTAATTTAAAAAAAGAAAGTATAAACACTGAAATTGCTCTTGCTCCTTATGTTCTTATTTTCAGGCTGATTACAGACATTTCCTTTGCACTACTTCTTTTATTTTCTACACAGCTGTTTATAAAAGAATCCGTGAATAAAATAGAATTCTTTTCATTTATTGTTATAGGACTTTCTCTTACCAATGTTTTAAAAGCTCTTTCAATGCAATATACATCTTTACAGTATATGAAACTTGCAACTGATAAACTTATCAGTGTATATTCTGAAAGAGAAATATCTTATGAACTTGAAAAAGTATCTTTTAAAAATTATGATATAAAATTTGATAATGTAAGTTTTTCTTATGAGAAAGATAAACCTGTACTGAAAAATATCAGTTTTGAAGCAAAACAGGGAACTTCCACTGTTCTTGTAGGTTCATCAGGCTCGGGAAAAACCACTGTCACAAACTTAATAGCAAGATTTTGGGATTGCCAGTCAGGTACAATCACAATTGATGACATCGATATAAAAAAAATATATCCTGAAGAGCTTCTCACGAATATAAGTATGATTTTTCAAGATGTATACCTTATAAATGATACTATTGAGAATAATATAAAGCTTGGAAAACAAGAGGCTTCCCGTGAAGAAGTCATTGAAGCTGCCAAAAGTGCACATTGTCATGAGTTTATTATGGATTTGGAAAATGGTTATGATACTATTGTAGGAGAAAAAGGATCTACTCTTTCAGGAGGGGAAAAACAACGGATTTCAATTGCCAGAGCCTTACTGAAAAATACTCCCATTATTTTACTCGATGAAGCTACTGCTTCCCTTGATGCAGATAACGAATATGAAATTAGAAAATCTATCGAAAAACTTGTTAAAAATAAAACTGTCATAACTATTGCTCACAAACTTAATACTATAAAAAATTATAATCAGATAATTATGATGTCGGACGGCAGAATTGAAGAAATTGGTACTCATAATCAATTAATGGAAAATAAAAGACGATATTATAAGATGTATACTGAAATGATAAAATCTCAAACCAATTACAACCTTGTATAAATACATAAATCAAAAAAATAAATATATTCATTGACAAATATCAATTTTAATCTTATTATATAATAAAATAAAATTGATATAGGAGAAAATATAAAAATGAAAAAAATTATTTTAATATGCTTATTTTTAATTACTGCATTAACTTTTACAATACCTTCAAAAGACAGTAGAGGTGTGCTTATAATGAGTGAAAATGAGTGGTTTGAAATGTTCGGGGATAATGCTAAAACTGACGGAAAATGCTCATATATAGGTGCTTTAGTTATGCAAATGGCATATATCAGCGAAGGAAAAATCAAAAATCATACTATAGAAGAAGCCTCAAATAATCTCGCAGGATTAAATGCTCATCTTTACAAGGAAGGACTTCGTCATCCGTCTAATGATAACAGCTTGTTATTTGAATACTATTATGTAAAAAATTGTCGTAAACTTACCGGTAAAGATTTTGATTTGATAGGTTCACCAAGTTTCAAATCGGTATTTAATGAAATTTATAATATATACAAATAAAAAAGGGAAATATTCCCTTTTTTATTTTGTTTTTTAATCTCCGAACATTCGCATTATTCTAATAAAAAATATAGAAATAAACGTTTGAAAATTAACAGCCTAAATGAAATTAATTTATGGTTTTTAGAAATAGAATATTTTTGAAAATGAAATAATTTTAGTTGATAAATTTTTTGGTATAACTTTTTCATAAAATAAATTGTAAAAAGTTTGTTTAGTTTTTTCCCAAAATATAAAAAATTATTTTAAAAACTTATTTCTCCAGAGACTGAAAATAAATATTATACAAATGACAACCGTAATCAATATAACATATATCCATCCATTTTCAGCATTTTGAAAAGGAATGGAAGTGTTTATTCCGAAAAATCCGAAAATCATACTTGGAATTGCCAGTAATACTGTAAAAATTGTCAAAAATTTCATAGTCGTATTCAAATTATTATCAATAATTGCAGAATAAGCGAGCTTTTCTTTTTCAACAATGGTAATAAGTATTTCTGTCATTTCAGCAGCCTGATCCGCTTCGATTAAAACATCTTCCAGTTTTTCTTCTTCAATTTCGGACAACTTTCCATTTTTATGCTTCCATCGCCTTTTTAAAGTATTTAAAGCAAGTCTGTTAGCTTTTAATGAAGTCGACAAGTAAGTCAGACCCTGTTCAATATTCAGTAATTTGTAAATATCCGAATTTTTCATGGCTTTTTTAAATGATCTTTTTATATCTCCTCTTTCTTTATTCATCTTTGTCAGCTTATCATGATAAATCAGACAAAATTTGTATAACACCGAAAATAAAAGATGATATAAACTCTCATATTCTTTTTCTGTTACTGTTTTTCCGAGTAATTTATTTAAATACACATAATCTTCATTCTGTTCAATAAATGTATAAAGTATATTTTCCCTAATAATAAATACTAAAGGAGCAGTTGCGGGGCTGTCCATAAAGCTGTCATAATAAGGAACATCAAAACAAAGAAGCTTTATTTCATTTATTTCATCATATTCTGATCGCGGACTTTCATCGGCATCTGTAGCATATTCCAAAAATTCCGTTGAAAGTTTATCTTTCTCGTTCAGTATTCTCCTGTCTTCATCAGATATATCCACTGTATTTACCCATTTCATATTTCCTATCTTTAAATGGATAATTTTTCTTTCAATCATATTTTACCTTTCTTCTTATAAAAACCGGATTTTTCAGTTTCTACTTCATATGTTCTCTTATTTTTCAGGTATCATAGTAACCTGCATATTTATATCTATAGGTCTAAATTTTCTGTCTATACATTCTTTCCAATATTCGAGATGTTTTTTATCAATAAGGCTTTCCGATTCACAGACATCTATCCCGCCTTCTCTCTGAACAGAATACCAGTAAAGATATTCTTCATTATCAATAACTTCTCTGAATATAGTTTCTATATACATTTTTTCACCATCAAGAGTTAAAAGTACATCTTTCATATTGTCATTTAAAAATTTCATTCATTCATCGACTTTTTTACTTTTTCCTTCTGATACTTTAAATTTTGTCAACTCTATATTTAATTTACCCATAATTTTTAATCTCTCTGTTTTATTATCATTAAGTTTTAAATTTATATTATTATTTTATTAAATAATAATATGATTTTTTTAAATCCTGAATAATTTCCACTTACCATATCTAAAAATTTTTTTAAAAGAATATAATTTGAAATCTCTCAAAAACTTTCTTTCAATTTTTATAAAATAAATTATAGATTCCTATTTTTTTATTTAATTTAGATATTTTTTATAAAATTTATCATTTTTCTATATTTTATAAGTTCTTCTATTCAAACATCATGTATATTCTTTTCGATATAAACTGCTATTTAAGGACTCTGCTAATTACCCCTCCACCTAAACATTTCTCATCTTTATAAGCAACAACTATCTGACCGAGAGTAACCGCTTTTTGAGGCTTGTCAAATATTACTTCATATTCATTTTCATTCAACTTTGTAATAATTGCTTCGGTATCATTCTGTCTGTATCTAAATTTTACAGTACATTTCAAAGGAAAAGAAATTTCATCAGGATTTATAAAATTGAAATCGGTAGCTGTCAATCCTTTAGAATACAATACCGAATTATCTCCCTGAGTGACAACAAGCTCATTCGTTTCCAGATTTTTATCCACTACAAACCATGGCTCTCCTGTCCCTTCTTTTGTATTTCCTATGCCTATTCCTTTTCTTTGACCGATTGTATAATACATAAGTCCGTTATGTCGTCCTAATACCGTTCCCTCAATATTTACAATATTTCCTTTTTCAGCAGGAAGATATTTACTTAAAAACTCGTTAAAATTCCTTTCTCCAATAAAACATATACCTGTACTGTCCTTTTTCTTCGCTGTTTTCAAACTATATTTTTCAGCAATTTCCCTTATTTGAGGCTTTGTATATTCACCTATGGGAAATAACACTTTTTCGAGCTGTTTCTGACTTAACTGACACAAAAAATAAGTCTGATCCTTATTGTCATCTATCCCTCTCAACATTGTAGATTTTATTTTTCCATCTTTCTCTTCATGAGTTATCCTTGCATAATGTCCTGTCGCTACATAGTCTGCACCTATTTTCAAAGCATAATCAAGAAATGCCTTGAACTTGATTTCCTTATTACACATTACATCAGGATTAGGCGTTCTTCCTTTTTTATATTCATCTAAAAAGTATGTAAATACTTTATCCCAGTATTCTTTTACAAAATTTACAGAATAATACGGAATTCCCAGTTGTTCGGCTACAGCTATTACATCTTTATAATCTTCTTCCGCCATACAGATGCCGTTTTCATCTTTTTCTTCCCAATTTTTCATGAATACACCTATTACATCATATCCCTGTTCTTTAAGTAAAACTGCTGCAACTGAAGAATCTACACCTCCGGACATTCCCAATACCACTTTCTTATTTTTCATTTTTTCTCCTTTTCAATACACAAACAATTATCAATATATAACATTAATTTTTTTATAAAAAGATTGACAAATATATAAATTAAATTATAAAATTAACTGAAATATAAATTTTAAGAGGTCAACAATGAACAGAATAATTACTAAAAAAAACAATGTCATAAAAAAAAGTGCAAAACTTTTTTATTACAGAGGATATAAAAATACGGGGCTGTCGGATATTTTAACAGAATGTGGAATACCTAAAGGTTCTTTCTATTATTATTTTAAAAATAAAGAAGACCTTCTTATTCATGTTATCCGTTATCACACCGATAATCTCATAAAGTTTTTTACTTTTACCGTTGACGATCTTTCGATTTTTAAATTAAAAACTTTTTTCTATCAATATTTTACCAATATAGAACATAATAAATTTCATGGAGGAAGCCCTCTCGGAAACCTTGCTGTTGAACTTGGGGACATAAACGAATCTGTGAGAAGCGAGCTTTCAAAATCTTACAACAAAATAGAAATCCGTTTTTCTTACTTTCTTTCTTCTTTGAAAATCGCCTATCCTGATAAATACTCAAATATAGAGCCTGAAATATATGCAAGATCCTTAATCTGCCTCTTGGAAGGAACCATGTTAAAAATAAAAATTGAAAAAAATAATAACTCTATTAATGATTTTCTTTCTTTTTTTGATAAAATTTTCAAATAATTATAACATAGAAAAAGGAGCTATTCTGAACAAAGGTCAGCACTACCTTTATTTAATCTGAAATATCTCCTTTTTTAGTAACTTCCTTTTTCTACTGAAATTATTTTTCCGTCTTCACTTACAAAAACGAGATAAAAATCACTTTTACCGTATAAAATTACTTTCCAGTCCCTGTAACCTTTTTTATATATCCCGACACTTTCAGAATAAACAGTTTCTCCGTATTTTTTTTCTACTCCTTGAATTCCTATCTGGATAACTTCATCTTTTCCTAAAACTTCTGATTCTTTTATTTTTCTTACTCCTGTTGACGAACAACTTACTACACAGATTAAAATAGATAAAAATATAATTTTCTTTAATTTGGTCATTTTATTTTGGATGTACATCAATTATTTTTAACCTCAATATCTATATCAAAATGTATCTGTGCCTTTTCATCATCCAAATATGATATTTTTATCTCTTTTAAAACGGCTCTCGGATTTTCAATAAGTAATCTGTTTATATTTTCATTCATTTCGTCAATCTTCTCAAAGTGTCTTACTAAATCTGAAGTTTTAAATCCCTTTAACTGTAGATAATTAAACATATTAAACATTCTTTCTCCTTCAGAATTTTTTTATAATTTTTTTAGTTATTGAGCTTTCATTTACATTATACCATTTTTAAAACTGAAAACAAACTGTCTTTAAATAAAAATTATTTATTTTTATATTCTTTTATCTTTTCATAAATTTTTTCAAGAACTTCGGAAAATGAAAGCTCCGTTTTAAAACCAGCAGCTTTTATATGTCCTCCTCCATTAAATATTCCTGCAATTTGATTTACATTATATTTATCATTACATCTCAAGCTTCCTTTCAATATCCCGTCATCTTCCTCCCTTACAAATAGGGAAAGTTCCGTTTTTTCTATTTTCAGTAAAAGTTCAGCTATCCCGTCAGCATCATCTTTTTCTATTTCAAATTCTCTGATTTTTTCTGCTGATAAATAATAATAAATGAATCCATATTCTTTGTCCATTACATTATTTCTATATACATCTCCGAATAACTTCACTTTTTTTATATTCATTCCAAAAATAATATTAGCAATTTTATGATTATCGGCTCCTGCTTTTATTAATTCTGAACAAATTCTGAATGTTTCGGAAGTAACATTGTCATGTCTGAAATTTCCCGTATCGTTTATTATTCCCAAATATAAAAAATTCGCAATCTTTTTAGTCATTTCAATATTGAACAGATTTAAAAACTGATAAAGTAATTCTCCTGTGGAAGAAACATCTTCAACATAATTCATCTCGGCATGTTCAGTATTGCTAATATGATGATCTATATTTATCGATTTTTTACATTTTTCTTTAATTTCCACCACTCTTCCATATCTTTCAACATTTGCACAGTCAAGACTTATAAATAAATCAGCTTCTTTGTCCATTGAAAAATCATCATACTTTTCTATGAGAAAACTTTCTTCAAATTTGTTCATATATTTCGGTAATTTATCGTCTATAACTATTCTCACTTTTTTTAAATCTGTACTGTTTTTTAGAAATTTTTTATTATATTCTTCTATCATCATTAAAAAAGCCAGAACGGATCCCAGAGCATCACCGTCAGGATTAATATGAGCAGTCAAAATTATGTTCTTCGCTTTTAATATTTCAGTTTTTATTTCTTCAGGTGTCGAGTTTCCTTTATACTTTTTTTTCATTTTTTCTGACATATTACTGTTTTCCCACCGTTCTTACTATATATTTATATGAACTCCCCAGTTTGTTTCTCACTTGTGCTTCCATAGCACTTAAAGTCTGAGGATTATCCGTACTTACAGAAATAACCCTGTACATTGTTCTCCCTGATGTACCTTTCACCGCCTGTACGGTAAAATTCCCTCCGAGCTGTGCTGTTACTTTTTTTGCCGCTGCTTCTGTCTGCAAAGTGGCAACTTGAAGATACTTTCTACCTGCTGTTCTTTTCACGACATTTTCTTTTTCTTTTTTATCAGCTTTTTCTTTTTGTACAGCTTCTATCTCTTTTTTCTTCTGTGCCAATAGGTCATTTTGAATTTTCTGAGCTTCCTGCTCTTTTTTCTGCTCTTCGGCTTTTTTTATCTCTTCCGCTTCTGTCAAAGATTGATTTTCCGATTTTTTCTTATCCGCCTCTTCACTTCCGGTATTTAAAACTTGAGATTGTCCTTTTTGGTCTTGAAGTTCATTTTCTTTTTTTTCATTTTTCCGAATATTATTTTTATTTTCATCGTTATTTTCTTTATTTTTATTTTCAGAATTATGAAAATCATTTCTTCTTATTTCAAATTTTTCTGTCACTTCATTAGTTTTTTTATTTTTTTCTTTCATAAACTGCTTTCCTAATACAAAAGCATATACTACAAAAGCTATTATTACTATAAGTCTTAATATTTTAAATGGATTCAAACGAAAACGCATATTTTATTTATAGTATTTTCAAATACTATGTCCTCCTCCTATTTTTATTTCAATATTTCTTTCAATATTTCCTTTGAATTATTTGCTGCAAGTTTTACAAATTCATAATATTCCATTGCCGATTTATCATTTAGAGAATCGGAAATTGATCTTATAACTAAAAATTTTACATTCATTCTATAACATACTTGTGCAACGGCAGCACCTTCCATATCCGTACATAACGCTTCAAATTCTTTTCCCAGCCGTTCTTTTCTATTACTCTCATCTATAAACTGATCTCCTGTAAGAATTCTACCAAAAATTAGCTTATATTTTCCATTTTCTATTTTTCGGATTTTTTCAATCAGTTCTCTGTCACTTTCAAAAGCCCATACATCCATCTGAGGAATTTGACCTAATTTATAACCGAATTTTCTTGTATCAAAATCATGATGCACAAGATCCGTCCCTATAACTATATCTCCAATGTTAACTCTTTCATCAAGGGAGCCTGCCACACCCGAAAAAATCACTTTATCCACATTGTATTTATAAATTAAAATTGTTGCAGTCATTGCAGCATTTACCTTTCCTATTCCCGACTGAACAAAAATAACATCTTTATTGCAAAATTTACCTTTAAAAAATGTTATTCCTTCTGATACTTCCTCTTGAATATCCGTCATTTCATTTTTTATAGCTTCAGCTTCTTCAATTACTGCACCAATAATCCCTATCATTCCACTCTCCTTTTTTTGTATACATTATTCTGCTAAAATATAAGCATCCTTTACTTTACATGCTTTTACATTTCCTGTTCTTAAAACAGCTCTGAACTCCCATTTTTTATTTTTATCAAGGGAAGTTGTACTGTCAATTGCATCTCCGACTTTATCCCCCTTTTTATCAAAACACGGTATCTGTATACTTACATTTTCTTTCCTACTTCCGTTATGGGACAGTACTCCTGTTACGATTGTAGTATTTCCGTCATTTTCAACTTTCGTTTTTGAAAACTTATACTTTGTCCCCTGTGCTTCTATCTCTCCATCATTTCCTCCGATAATTCCTGAAATGATATTTCCCGTAGTTTTAATTACAGCTCCCGTAACAGTACCTGCAGCTTTTATCGTTCCTCCCACTACACTTCCTGCAGCTCCCACAACTCCACATGATGACAAAATCAAAACTGCCATAGATATTAAAATTATTTTTTTCATATTTACCAATTCCTTTCACCTTTTAGAAAATTAAAAGTTTTTTGGTTTATTTTATCATAATTAATATATACTTTTTATTTTATAATACTTATTTTAACATTATAATAAAAAATTTACGCTAAGTAAATATATTTTTTCAATAACAAATAAGAAGCCCTAAAAATGGGCTTCTTTTTTTCATCACATAAATTATTTTTTAAATTTATCCGATACCTTATCAGCTAAATCTTTTGCTCCCTCAACCGTCTTGTTCAAAACATCTTCTGCTCCCTTTTTTATATTCTGGGCAACTTCACTGTCTGCAAGTTCTTTGGCTTTATCCACTGCTTTATCGGCTAAATCTTTCGCACCTTCTACTGTTTTATTTAAAACATCTTCCGCCCCTTTTTTTATGTTCTGTGCAATTTCACTGTCAGCTATTTTTTTTGCTTCATCTACAGCTTTATCAGCTAAGTCTTTTGTACCTTCTACTGTTTTCCCCAAAGCTTCTTCTGCTCCTTTTTTCAAATCATCAAAATTCATACTTAACACCTCCGATTGTTTTATCACTTTTATTATAACATTTTGTATGTAAAAATAAAAGTTTTTTATTCCACTGTAACAGATTTTGCCAAATTTCTCGGTTTATCTACATCATTTCCTTTTAATTTTGACAAATGATATGCCAGCAGCTGATGAATTATTATAGAAAGAAAACCTGTATAGTCATCTTCTACTGCAGGTATATAAAATACTTCATCCGCTACTTCTTCTACAAGAATATTTCCCTCTTTTGCAATGGCTATAACGTAAGCTCCCCTTGCCGCTACCTCTTTTATATTGGATACGGATTTATCGAATAAATCCGATTGTGTAATATTTATTACCACAGGTACGCCATCTTCAATTAGTGCTATTGTTCCATGTTTCAATTCTCCTGATGCAAAAGCCTCAGAGTGAATATATGAAATTTCTTTTGATTTCAATGCTCCTTCAACTGCAATTACATAATCAAGACCTCTTCCCAGATAAAACATACTTTTGCAATTTTTTATCTTATCTGCCACAGCTTCTATCCTATCTGAGTATTCAAGCATTTTTTCAATATCTTTTTTCAGTTTATAGAGTGATTTTATATCTTGTTCATACTCTTCCCTCGTAATTTTCCCAAACTTACTCGCCATATCCGTAGCCAATAAATAAAGGATTATCATCTGAGTAGTATATGCTTTTGTGGAAGCTACCGCTATTTCAGGACCTGCCCATGTATAAATCACATGGTCGGCTTCCCTTGCAATAGATGAGCCTACAACATTTGAAATTGCTATAACTCTCGCTCCGTTTCTCTTAGCTTCTTTTAATGCTTCAAGAGTATCGAGAGTTTCTCCCGATTGACTAAGTACAATTACCAATGTTTTTTCATTCATTACAGGATTTCTGTATCTAAATTCTGATGCAATATCCACGTCCACTTTTACTCTTGTTTTCTTTTCAATTATATATTTACCTACAAGTCCTGCATGATAAGCAGTTCCGCATGCTACTATATAGATGCTTTCGATTCCGTCAAGATATTCTTTTGTAAGCCCTGCATTGTCAAAGTTTATATTGTTATCTTCATCTACTCTGCTGTTCAATGTCTCTATGAATACTTCAGGCTGCTCAAATATTTCTTTTTCCATGAAAAATTCATATCCACCTTTTGACGCCGCTTCCAAATCCCACTCAATATGAGTAATATCCCTTGTCAATTCCTGCCCCTCAGAATTCATTATTTTAACTGAATTATTTTTTACTTCTACAATTTCATTGTTTTCAATTAAATATACATCTCTCGTATATTTCAATATTGCAGGTATGTCCGAAGCTATAAAATTTTCTTCTTTTCCTAAACCTATAATTAAAGGGCTTTCTTTTCTGACAGCTATTATTCTGTCAGGCTCTGAAACCGACATAATTCCCAGTGCGTAAGCTCCCTTAATAACTTTGATAAGTTTTTTTGTAGCTTCCAATAAATCTCCTTCATACAATTCATCCAGTAAATGAGTTATAACTTCAGTATCCGTTTCAGAATTAAATTTATATCCTTTTTCAATAAGTTCTTTTTTCAATTCCAGATAATTTTCAATAATTCCGTTATGAACTACAACAAGTGTCTCATCGTTATTAAAATGAGGATGTGAATTTTCATCAGACGGTTTTCCATGTGTCGCCCATCTCGTATGACCTATGGCTACTTTCCCCTTTAAAGGATTTTTCTCTAAAACATCTACAAGATTTTGGAGTCTTCCTACTTTTTTTATAATTGAAAATTTTTCTTCTCCTGTATTTACAGCAATCCCCGCTGAATCATAACCTCTGTATTCCAGTTTCTCTAATCCATCCAACACAAAATCCTGTGCATTCTGTGTTCCGATATACCCTACTATTCCGCACATAATTATTCTCCTTAAATATAAAATTATTTCGGTAGAATAATCACTACAGCAGTTTTGTTTTACAGTCACCTGTAATTTTTGTATGCTGTTAAGGTTGTGATAACCTAAAGAGTATCCGCCGATAATTTCGATAACCCTTTTTCCTCGTCACCTTTATTTTTCTTAAAATGAAGGTCTGGCGCTTTTTTTATTTTTTATTCTCCGATTGGGTAATTATATCAGAATTATGTTTTTTTTTCAATAAACAAAAATTTTTGAATTTTTTTACTAAAATTTCTTTTAAATTATACTTTTTCATATATTTTATGAAATTTTATTTTTTCTACTTTTCTTCTTAAATCAACTTTCAATTCATAATATTTTCACTTTCTTTTTTTATTGTAGTTTCCCCAAGGTTATGATATAATTTTCAAAAATACACTTTAAATAAATTATTAAGGAGGACAAAAAATATGAAAAAGTTCATATTAATTTTAGGACTTTCAATTTACGGACTGACATTTTCAGCTCAAGGATTAAATCTCCCTTTTACAACTGATGGAAATCTTAACTTTGATAAAATCGAAAATAAAAGTTGGAGCTTTCCTGACAGTCCCAACACATTCAAAATAGAAAAAGAAAATAATGATTACTACATTTTCCATTATGGATATGATGATGAACAGGAAAAGGAAACATTTGAAAAACATAAGCTGACTGTTTATAAAAATGTATACTTTAAGGATAACTCTTATGCCTATGCCTATGATATAAAATTTAAAACTGTTGTAATTCTTGATTCTAAAGATTTAAGAATTATATTTCCGGCAGATCCTGTAGATTAATAAAAGATGTTTCAGATGAGATATCAACATTTTCTCATAAGAAACATCTTGCTTATCATTTCAAAAACATCATTAAAACAGATATTACCGGTGCAAACAGAATTGTGCTTGTAGTTACCACATTTGTAGCATATTTTATATCTCCTTCGGCTTCATTAGCCAATATAGGTAATACTGCAAATACAGGTGCAGCCGACTGTACTATATATGTTTTTATATCCAGAGCGGTCAGACTTCCTGAAAATTTCATACCTAACATAAGTATAATCACCATTATTAGTGGCGAAATCAAAAATCTGCCTGTTAAAGCAAGTATTGTATCTCTGTCAAAATGTATATTTCTAAGTCTTGCATCAGAAAGTACGATTCCTATATACATAAGAGACAGAGGAGTAACTATACTTCCTACATATCTCATCGTAGAATTAATCATTTTAGGCAGTTCTATATTGAGAAACAGCAATAATAAAGCAACTATAAATCCTATAAGAGGAGGAGAAAATATTTTTTTCCATTTTATCCCTCCTTTTTTATTTTCACTGTCCTTACTGTCCGAAGATACAAAAAACGAACCGAAAGTCCATATGGAAACAGTATTTGCTATATAGTACATCAGATAATAAGGTAAACTTTCTTCTCCAAACAGTTCTATGTTTAAAGGTAAGCCTATAAATATAGTATTGGCATTTACAAAGGCATTTATGAAAATCCCTCTTCTTCCCTGTTTTATTTTGAATATTTTAACAATAATAACAGCTGAAATATATCCGACAATAAACGAACCGAAAGTGTAAATCAGTCTATCTGACATTAAAATAAGCATTTCTACTGTTAAATTAGTTGAAACTGCAATATAAATTGATGCAGGTAAAGCAATATTCGTTATTACTTTCGATACATTTTCACTAAAACTGTCATGAAACCAGTCTTTTTTTCTTAAAACATATCCTATTCCTATCATAAAAATAATCGGGAAAATACTTTCCAGCGATTTTATAAAAATCATTTTTCTTTTTTCTCCTTTTCATTTGTTACGTTTCATTATACTAAAAAAATCCGAAGAAAGTCCAGCTGTATTTTTCCTATAAAAGCTTATTATCCTCCTCACACTGTTGATACCATCCCGATTTTTGCCCTCGAAATTTTATCCCTTCTTTCACACTTATCCTATTTTTCTTAATTTAAGCATATGAACTATATTTACAATAATCCAAACTTTTCGTAAAAAAAGTTGGGCTTATTTTAAGTTTTTTACCCAACTCTTTTTAGAAAAAATTTGAAATTTAATATAAAGTATGGCTTTTATCCTGAATAAATGTAAGAACATCACCCGCAGCATTTTTTAAAATGAGCTTATTTCCTTTAACTTCTATTATTTCAACACTTTGAAGAATATCCAAATAATCCGCTTCCAGTTCCATTAATTCTTTTGAACCCGCTTTTGAAGTCACTCCTAACTTAGATATTGAAATTTTATTTTTGATTATTCTATAATCTCCAAAATAATTATTTACTCCTGATTTACCACTCACTTCATTTTTACCAAAATCAAGTGTAATACCTTTTCCACTTACATCTTCTCCTGAAATATCTTTCAATTTCCAATATGTATTCATTACTCTTTGTCTTACACTTTCAACTTTTCTTGTTTTTCTTGCTCCTTTGGAAACAGCTGAAAATCCTATATTAAAGACTAACAATACTGAAATCAATACTAAAATTATTTTTGTTTTCATTTTTCCTCCTAATTGTTTTTTATTTTCAGTACTAAAATTAACATAGTAAAATTTGAAAAATCTTTTAATATTTTAATAATATGGTTATAAAAATTTCTATTTTTTCTATTTTTTAATAAAAAATTATTATTGTGTAAAAAATTTAAAATATTTTTTTCAATTATTATCATACTTTAAAAGCAAAATTTAAAAACAAATATTATTTTATTTTTTAATATTTACTAATTAATTTATAGTAAATATTTCTAATATAATTAAATTAATATAAATATTTAATCTGTATTAGTGAAATTATATTATAATTCTTATTAAATTACTTGTTTTATTTCTTTATCCAAGGCATTAATTCCCTTAATTCTTTCCCAACTTTTTCCAACTCATGGTCAGCAGCTTCTTCTCTTTTCCTTTTAAGGAAAGTTTGACCCGCTTTTGAATCTGCCAAGAAATTATCCGCAAATTTTCCTGACTGTATATCCGATAAAATTCCTTCCATTGCTTTTTTTGTTTCAGAAGTAATTATTTTCGGTCCTGTCACAAAATCTCCAAATTCAGCGGTATTTGAAATAGAATGACGCATTTTTGCCAATCCTCCTTCATAAATGAGATCAACAATAAGCTTCATTTCATGAAGACATTCAAAATAAGCATTTACAGGATCATAGCCTGCTTCTCTCAGAACTTCAAATCCTGTTTTAATCAGTTCCGTTATTCCTCCGCATAAAACTGCCTGTTCACCAAATAAATCCGTTTCAGTTTCCTGCTTAAATGTAGTTTCGAGAATTCCGGATCTTCCTCCTCCTACACCCGATGCCCATGCCAATGCTACCTCTTTAGTATCACCTGCTGAATCCTGAGCTACCGCTATCAGACACGGAACTCCGCTTCCCTCTTGGAATGTTCTTCTTACAAGATGTCCCGGTCCTTTAGGAGCCACCATAAATACATTTACATCTTTCGTAGGTTTGATTTTTCGGAAATGTATATTAAACCCGTGCCCAAATCCCAGATAGACACCTTTTTTCAAATTAGGTGCAATGTCCTTTTTAAAAATATCTCCCTGTAATTCATCCGGTATTAAAATCATTACTATATCGGCATTTTTTACAGATTCCGATGTTTCTTTAACTGTAAACCCTGCTTCTTCAGCTACTTCCCATGATTTTGATCCTTTTCTCAATCCTATCGTTACATCCATACCGCTTTCTTTTAAATTTAGTGAATGAGCATGTCCCTGAGATCCATATCCCAAAACTGTTATTTTTTTTCCTGTAAGTTTATCCAGATTACAATCCGAATCATAATAAACCGTTGTTCCTAAAATATTTCCCGCCATTATTGTAGCCTCCTATTTTATTATTAATTTTATTAACATTTTTATTATCATATGGTAATACATTTCATTCATTTTTTCAAATATTTACTTTTATATCCAAATATTCTCTTTATTTATTTTACAACAAGCCACGGTCTTTCATTTTCCCATTCGATTCTCACTGAAATTTCAAAAAACTCTGTCAACAATTCATCTGTCAATATATCTTTTTTTAATCCTTGAGTCGTTATTTCTCCGTCTTTCAGTAGAGCTACGTGAGTTACTGATGATATTATTTCTTCTATCCTATGTGTCACATATATAAACGGAATACTGTTCTCACCATTTGCCTTATCTTCCAGTACAGACAAAAAATGTTCTCTTGATACAATATCCAACCCTGAGCACGGTTCATCCAAAATAAGAAGTTCAGACTCATTCATAAATGCCCTTGCAAGGAGTGCTCTACGTTGCTCTCCTTGAGATAAAGCGGAAAAATATTTTTCCTTTACGTAACCTATTTTAAAATCTTCTATTATTTTTTCAGCTTTTTCTTTGTCCTTTTCACTTATATTCTGATAAATTCCAATAGAACTGAATTTTCCTGAAATCACTATATCCTTCAGCTTTTCTTTATTCAATGTCAATAAAAAGCTGTTTAACGAAGAACTTACGAATCCTATTCTGTCTTTTATATTTTTCCAGGCATAATTTCCAAATTTATGTCCGAAAACTCTAACTTCTCCTTTTGTAGGAAAGGTATACGCAGGTATCATCCCGAGAATTGTAGATTTCCCCGAACCGTTCAACCCTAACAAAGCCCAGTTTTCATTACTTTCCACATGCCAGTTTATATTTTTTAAAATAACTCTTTTCTCTCTTATAAAAGACACATTTTCATAATGTAAAATTTCTTTTTTCTCCTGTTTCATCAAGTTCCCTTTCTCTTTACTTAATCTATCGGATATTTTAAGTTTTCTTTACTATTTCAAAAAATTCACATAGTAAAATCAATTTTTCAGATTTATCTAATATCATATTAAACTGTTATATTTTAATTTCAGAGTTTTATATATCAGTAGATGTTGAAGAACTAACACATAATCCCATTGATTTTTATATATTAACAGTAATTACCAAATTATATTTATATTGTATATACAATTTTCGTCTCCATTTCTTATGTTCTCGCTTTTTGAGTCCCTTTAATATAAATATCTTCTGTTCTAAAGCCTTTATCTGAAACATTTTCTACTGCTTTCTCCATAGCATCGACTTCTTTTTCCAACTAAAAAGAATATCTCAGCATTACTACTATTGTCAGCTTGTTATTTTCCAAATCCTGTTTTTTTCAATACATTCAACTGTGCCTTGAATGATATTCCGTCCAGTATATTCATTTTTTCGGCAATTGTCATAAAAGCATTATGATCAATCAGGTCTTCTCACTTTACATCCTGCCATTCTCAATCCTGAAAATGCTTGTAACGAAGTAACTTCATAAATTAAATTTAAATCAATATAAAGAAGCTGTACTTCTCCCTGTTTTCCTGTAATTACATGTTTTTTTCACACTTTATCGAATAAAGTTTTAGATTTCCTGATATTATCAGCAATTTTTCCCTTCATTTTCTTCTTTCGTGCTTTAAAATTTTCCTTTTCCAATATTCTTATTTTAATTAGACTTTTTTTAATTCAAATATAACTATTTCAGGTTGAGCGAAAAACCTGATGAACATTTCCAGAAAACTTCCACCTATGCCTGATGTAATATATATTTTATGTCCCCCGTATTCTTTCATCCCATATCCATATTTTTCTTTATGCCTTATAGGTGCAAAAAACACTTTCCCGAAAAAAGTTACCTGTCCTCCATGAGTATGTGCCGCTAAAGTTATATCCGATCGTTCTTTCTGACTTTCAGTCATTTCTTCAAAATAATCAGGATTATGAGTCATAAATATAGCAAAATCTTCTTTTTCTATACCTTCCAGAGCTTTTTTGGCATCAGAGATTCCATGCCATAAATCTTCCACTCCTGCAATATATATGTTTTGGGAATTTATAGTTACTTTCTTACTTGAATTTGCAAGAATGTTATATTTAATTTTTTTTAGATATTCTGTACTTTCTTCAATATTGGGATATTCATGATTTCCATATATTGCATATATTCCATATTCAGGAATTTTAAGATTTTCCGCTTCTTTATAAAAAGCAGCTCTATATTTTTCCCATGTAGAATAATCCCCTCCAAGAAGTATTATATCCTTTTTCTGCTCATTTATAAGATTAATTGCTTTTTTCAGTTGCTTTTTATTAAATCTTCCTATTGTATCATACTGAAAATCTGCAACATAAAGTATTTTCCTTCCATTAAATTCTTCAGGAATATCCTTTGATTTTATTTCTATTGTTCTTATTTTGATGTTTTTATATTCATAATGGGAATATATTAAAAATGTCAAAATTAATAATAAAAAATATAAAGTAATTTTAAGGACTACATTTTTCATATTTTTTTTCTTTGCTTGCATTTCTTCTCCTTGATTCAAAATTAATAATAAATAAATATAAAATATTTTTTCCTTTTTCTTTTTTTATCTGAATTTTAGTTTAAAAAACATACTTTGATTATTTTATCAGTTAACATTTTTATCAAGTTCCATTACTTTTTTTAGTTTTTCCATATTTTTTTTATAAAGTTTCTCACTTTTCGGTTTAATAATCTTTTCATTATATATTTCAAACGGAATTCCTACACTATACAATAAACGGTTATAATTTATTTTTTTCATGTCCCGATAATATTTCTCAAGATGTTCCACTGCCATATCATATTCACCTAAAAAAAGATAAGCCATTATAATAGATCTTTCAGAACTGAACACATATCCGTCTCTTTCTTCAGTGGAAATATAACGGGAATATTTTTTATAATTAAGATTTTTAGATTTTTCCAATGCCTGTTTAAAATATTTTATACTTTCTTTATATTTTTCTTTATCTTCATCATCTATACCTTTTTCAATATATTCTAAGCCTTTTCGAAAATCAAGTCCAGGAAAATCAGGAAATATCAAATTTATTTGTTTTTCTATTTGTTCCTGCTCTATTTTCTTTCCCATATTTTTATAAAGAGCTCTTAAAACAAAATATACAGTAGGATCTTTCGGAGTATTTTTAAGATTTTTTTTATGTTTTTCTATTTCTTTATAATAATTTAGATAAGTATCTGCATAATAATTATTTTTATCAAGCTTTAATGCTTTCAAAAGAAATTCTTCCGCTTTTTTATCATCACTCTGAATATATAGAATAGCATTTAAAAATGCTTCTTTAGATTCTTTTTTTATATTCGTGTCTACTAATTTCTTTTTCAGTTCATCATGAACTTCATTTTTTTTACTTTGTACAGAAAACAGGTTTATGTTCATTAACATAATCATGACAAGAAAAAATGTTTTTTTTACCACTTTTAAATTCTTTACCGTTAATTCATGCTTATTCACTTTTAATCATCCTCCATTTATTCAGAAGTCTGTTCAGGTCCTTAATATAAGCGTTTATACTTGCTTTAACTTGTAGGTATTTTGTCTTCTTCCTACATTTCTTTTACTATCTTTTTCTATAATTACTACAACATGAACTTGCACATCAGTATCTCTCATTATTAACTCAAGTTTATACTCTTCAAGTATAAAAGTATCATCAAGTATATTATTTACTACATTACAAGCTGCATTTACAGAACCGTCGCCATATTATGCTTCAGCAAATTTTTTTCACCTTCTGAAAAATGGATATCTCAGCTTTAAGCTTTTTATCCTTCTTTATAATTTTGAAATAATCAAGTGAAATTTTACCCTGAATTTTTGTGGCATCTCTCGTTACAAGAGAAACTACACCCTCATCAGGAACATATTTTCTCTTATCTGTAAGGACTTAAACTCACTGAACAGTTCTTCATTCTTTTTATCATTAATATCATAAAAACCAAATTATTTCAACTTTTCGACAAAAGTATGTTTTCCTAAAAGTTTCCCCAGTATGAAACTATCGGTATTTCTTACCACGATTTCAGATTTTATGATTTGATAAGTTTCAGGATTGGCAAGGGAGCCGTACTGATGTATCATGAGTAAAGACATTTATTCCCACTATAGCTTTATCAGGCTGTAATGAAATTCCCGTCGAAAGGCTTATAAATCTGATTGCAGGATATATTTACCCGATATCAATATTCATAGTATACTTTCCAAATAAGTCTTTCCGTGTCTTTAATATCATTAGTACTTTTTCAAGAAATGTATTCCCTGCTCTTTCTCCTATACCGTTCAATGTATATTCTATCTATGTTGCTTCCACCTTTATTACAGCTATGAATGGGTTTGTTATCGACAATCCCAAATCATCATGATAATATACTGAAATATCGACATTTTGAATTTTTTCCCATTTCCCTTTACATATCTGATAGTTTCATATATTTCATCAGGAATTACATCCACACAATTACCGCTTCATATATTTACATAAGATATTCCTTTTCAGTACTTAAAGTGCCTTCCGCTGAAAATTTTATATCATCAAAAAATGATTTCGCATAAGTAACCATTTCTCTTACTCTTTTTATAATCTGCTCTTTGGACATTTTCAGCTTAAATCCCCTATGAACAGGAAAAATAGCTATAAATGCACGGATTCTTGATTTTCGAACATTTTTCAGAACTTCTTCCGTAACTTCTATATATTTTTTACAGCTCTTACTAAATCTGTAACAACTAAATTTTCTATATTGTCTGTAATAGGTTTTACTGCTTCAAAATCTCCGGGTGAAACTACAGCAAATTCCGCTTCAATTATATCTGTTCCCAGTGATTTAAGCTGCCTTGCTATCCTCAGTTTGCTTCAACATTAAGATTTACTCTCGAAATCTGCTCTCCATTCCTTAACATCATATTGAATATTTTTATATGTTTCATAATTCCTATTTTTATAATTTTTCTTCATTTTGACATTTTGAAACCTCAATTTAAATAATTTGCCAAAAGATTCTCATTTGCATTTTTCTATTTTTTAAATTATATCTATTGTTTCTTTTATTATTTTTTCTGAGGATCGGGATAAATATTCTTATGAAACAAAACTGCAAATATATAAAACTACTCCATTATTTCTCATTTTTTATAATTATTTTCTTTAAGTCCTTATTTTATTTCAAAAATTTCTACATTTTTTCTCCTCTACTCATAGCAGTAACTCCTGTTTTCGCCATTTCCAAAATTCCGTAATTTTTCATTATTTCCACAAATCCCCTTAGTTTCTGGACATCTCCTGTAAGTTCTATTATAAGGGAAGTAGGTGACACATCAAGTACTTTTCCTCTATATATATCCGCAATTTGAACAATCTGGGATCTTGTTTCAGTATCGGACTTGACTTTTATAAGCATAAGTTCTCTTCGGATAACTCCCTGATCTGGAAAAACTTTCACTTTAACTACATCTACTATTTTATATACCTGTTTCTGTATTTGATCAAGAGATTTATGATCCCCGTCTACAGTAAGTGTAAGACGAGCATATCCGGGTTTATTCGTTACCCCTGCCGTCATTTTATTTACAAAATATCCCCGTCTGTTAAAAAGAGACATTATCCTCGCTACTATTCCGTTTGTATTTTTTGTAATTATTAAAATTTCATGTTCCCTATTCATCTTCAAGCACTCCCCTCTTGCCCATCATCTGACTTACACTTGTTCCTGCCGGTATCATAGGATATACATTTTCTTCTTTTTCCACAATGCAATCTATTACAACCCCTTCATCAGACATTATAAGATCTTTCAACTTCGTTTTTAAATCTTTTTTTGTTTTGAGCCTTGCAGATTTTATTCCATAAGCTTCAGCTATCTTTATAAAATCCGGATTATGCGTCAAATCAACAAATGAATATCTTCTATCGTTGAATATTTCCTGCCATTGCCTTACCATTCCGAGAAATGAATTATTTACAATAAGAACCTTTACAGGAAGGTTGTACTGTTTTATAAGCATAAGTTCCTGAAAAGTCATTTGAAATCCTCCATCTCCCACTATAAGTACAACTTTTTTATCAGGTGCTGCAACTTGTGCGCCTATTGCTGCAGGAAGACCGAATCCCATTGTTCCCGCTCCTCCCGATGTTACAATAGAATCAGGATTTTTATATGTAATAAACTGAGCTGTCCACATTTGATGCTGTCCTACATCAGTTACAATTATAGCATCTCCTTTTAAAATATCATTTAATTCTTCAAGAACTTCCTGAGGTATCAGTTTATCTTCTCCTATCTGTCTGTAAACAAGGGGATACTCTTTTTTCCAGTTTTTCACTTTTTCTACCCAATCACTATGGTTTAAATTTTCCAGTTCTCCATTTAATTGTATAAGTACATTTTTCAAATCACCGACAATGGGAATATCTACTTTTTTATTTTTATCAATTTCCGCAGGATCAATATCAATATGAATTATTTTTGCTTTTTTACAGAATTTGTCAGGATTTCCTGTAATTCTGTCATCAAATCTTATTCCTGCAGCTATTATAAGATCCGCTTCGTCAGTCGCATAATTTGCATAAACTGTTCCATGCATTCCAAGCATTCCCAATGAAAGCTCGTGATTTCCGGGAAAAGTTCCAAGACCTAAAAGTGTCATTGTTACAGGTATATGAGTTTTTTCTGCAAATTTTTTCAACTCTTCAGATGCACCTGATCTTAAAATTCCCGCTCCTGATATAATTAAAGGCTTTTTTGCCTCTTTTATAAATCTGACAGCCTTTTTTATCTGTCCCTGATGACCTTTATATGTAGGCTCATACCCTTCAAGATAAAAATTCTTTTCATATAATTTGTTAAATTCCTCATAGGAAATCTCCTGTGTCTGTATATCTTTAGGAATATCTATAAGTACAGGCCCGGGTCTCCCTGTAGTGGCTATATAGTAAGCCTCCTTAATAATTCTGGGGAGCTCTTTTATGTTTTGTATAAGATAATTCATTTTAGTTATAGGCACTGTTATTCCTACGATATCGCTTTCCTGAAAGGCATCTTTTCCCAGAAGCGAACTTCCCACCTGCCCTGTAATGGCAAGCATAGGAATGGAATCCATATGAGCCGTCATTATTCCCGTTACAAGATTTGTAGCCCCCGGCCCTGATGTTGCAAGACACACACCTATTTTACCTGAAACTCTTGCATAACCGTCGGCTTCATGGGCAGCCCCTTGCTCATGTCTTGCAAAATAATGGTTTATTTTACTTCCGAATTTATAAATCTCATCATAAATAGGTATTACTGCACCACCGGGATATCCGAATATATCAGTTATTCCCAGACATTTTAAACATTCCAGTACTATTTTGGCTCCATTTATCATTTCACCGCTCATTTTTTCAACCGCCTTTTTTCAAAATTTATTTCTATCATTTTCATAATATCCATAAGCAAAGTTCTCTTCACTTTATTATTCTCCTGTTATTTCCTGTGAATTGAGCCTTTTAATTACATATCCTTCTTTTTTAAATTCTTCAATTATTTTTCTTATATGTTCTTCCCCGTTTGTTTCCGCCGTCACTTGAAGCTCAACTTCATGAAATCTGTCAAGATTTTTAAACTGGTTATGTTCAAGTCTGACTACATTGGCGTTCTGATTTGAAAGTATTTGGGATACCGCCACCAACTGACCGGGTTTATCAGGTAAGTCTACCGAAAACTTAAATATTCTTCCTCTTACTACAAGACCCTTGTTTATCATTGAAGAAATTGTAAGTACATCTATATTCCCTCCACTTAATATGGATATTATCTTCTTATTTTTTACATTCAGTTTTTTCAATCCTGCTACAGATAAAATACCTGCATTTTCAGCTACGATTTTATGTTTTTCGACTAACAGTAAAAAGGCCTCCATTAACTCATAATCTGAAACGGTTATAATTTCGTCCACATATTTTTTTATATAGTCGAAATCTATGTTTCCTATTTTTTTAACAGCAGCACCGTCAGCTATTGTGCTTGCCTCCTTTAGTTCAGTAATTTCTCCTTTTTTAAGAGAAGCTATAGCACTCGCTGCTCCTTCAGGTTCTACTCCTATAATTTTTATCTGTGGGTTTTTAAGTTTTGCCGCTGCTGCAATTCCTGAAACAAGTCCTCCTCCACCTAAAGGAACTACTATAATGTCTGCATCCGGAAGCTCTTCAAGGACTTCAAGTGCTATGGTTCCTTGTCCTTCTATTACATCCTTATCATCAAAAGGATGAATAAATACATACCCTTCTTTTTCCTGTAATTCTTTTGCTTTCTTAAATGCCTCATCATAAACATCTCCATAAAGAATGACCTCAGCTCCATACTGTTTTGTTGCTTCGACTTTAATGAGAGGAGTATGCTTAGGCATTACTATTACAGCTTTAATTCCTAACTTTTGGGCTGCAAGGGCTACACCTTGAGCATGATTTCCTGCTGATGAGGCGATAACTCCTTTCTCTTTTTCAATATCAGTAAGTTTTGATATTTTATTATATGCTCCTCTAATTTTAAATGACCCTGTTCTCTGTAAATTTTCAGGCTTTATATAAACTTCATTTCCCGTTTCCTTTGAAAACACACTGCTATGAATCAGTTTCGTTTTTACTATTACTGTTCCCAATCTTTCCCTTGCTTCCATAAAATCATATAGTTTGTGCAATTTTTCGACCATCCTTTCTTTTAATCTTGAAATATTTCCACAGCGCCTTCAGCTGCCGATGACACATGTAACGCATATTTTCTTAAATATCCCTTAACTTCTATTTTATAAGGTTCTTTTTCCGATTTTCTCCTTTGTATTTCATCATCGGATAATTTTACATTCAGTTTTCTCCCCGGTATGTCTATTTCTATTATATCTCCATCTCTTATTATTCCTATTGTTCCTCCCGAAGCAGCTTCAGGAGATACATGTCCTATTGATGCCCCCCTTGTTGCTCCTGAAAATCTTCCGTCAGTTATAAGTGCAACATCTTTATCAAGTCCCATTCCTGCAATCATAGCTGTAGGAGAAAGCATTTCTCTCATTCCAGGTCCTCCTTTAGGTCCCTCATATCTTATAACTACAACATCTCCCGGAATTATTTTTCCACCTACTATTGCTTTTACCGCATTTTCTTCGTTGTCAAAAACTTTTGCAGGCCCTGAATGTATGAGCATTGATTTATCCACAGCTCCTTCTTTTACGACTGAACCGTCTTCAGCCAGATTTCCTTTCAGTACCGCAATTCCTCCTGTTTCATAAGCAGGATTCTCCCAAGACCGTATTACATCATCATCATTTATGTACGCATCTTTAACCAGTTCGGCTTGTGTCATTAAAGTTACGGTTTTTCCACCTCCATGAAGCCTCCCATTTTCATACATTCTTTTCATAACTCCGGTAACCCCTCCTGCTCTGTAAAGGTCTTCTATGAAATATTCTCCTGAAGGGGAAAGTTTACATAACTGAGGTGTTTTTTTTGCTATATCGTTGAAATCATCCAACGTCAGTTTTATTCCTGCTTCATGGGCTATTGCAGGTAAATGTAACGCCGTATTTGAAGAACCTCCCAGAGCCATATCCACTGCTACTGCATTTTCAAATGCTTCTTTAGTCATTATGTCTTTCGGTCTAAGATCAGCTTTCAGAACTTCAATTATCTGCATTCCCGCTTTTTTTGCAAGTCTAAGTCTTTCAGAAAATACCGCAGGTACTGTTCCGTTTCCCGGCAATCCCATTCCAAGAGCTTCCGTAAGACAATTCATCGTATTTGCGGTATACATTCCCGAACATGATCCGCATGTAGGGCATGCCATATCCTCCACATGATTTAGTTCTTTTTTAGTTATCATTCCGGCTTCATACTGTCCGACTGCTTCAAAAACATTACTTAATCCGACCTTTTTCCCTTTGTATACCCCTGCCAACATTGCTCCTCCGCTTATAAATATGGAAGGTATATTCAACCTTGCAGCTGCTATGAGCATTCCCGGTACTACTTTATCACAGTTCGGAATAAAGACTATTGCATCAAAAGGCGTTGCCATTGCCGTTGCTTCTATAGAATCAGCTATTATATTTCTCGTCACAAGAGAATATTTCATGCCTATATGATTCATTGCAAGACCGTCACATATACCTATAGTATTAAATTCCATAGGTACTCCCCCTGCATTTCTTATACCGTCTTTTACAGCCTGAACTAAAGTTTTCAGATGAACATGTCCCGGAATTATTTCATTAAATGAATTTGCAATTCCTATTATCGGTTTATTCATTTCTTCATTTACGAAACCCAATCCTTTCAACAGTGACCTATGTGGAGCCCTTGCAGCTCCCTTTGTTAAATTATTACTCCTTGACATTGATTTCACTCTCCTCATTTTTTACAACTAATTTTTTTAATCTAATTTCATTGAAAAAGGCGACTCATTTGAATCGCCTTAAAAGTCCATATTAGAATTTTAAATTTATTAAGATAGCTGACAAATTTTATTTTAAGTCTTTACAGCTTATGATTTTTTATTCTTTCAGTAATTATTAACATCTACTAATAACAGTCATTTTTATTTTTTACTGATTGCATTTCAAAATCATTCTTAGAAACTTTTAAGGCTGAAAATTGTAAGTTTTTCATGATTATAAGTCCCAGAATTTGTATAATAATCAGTAATAATATGACTAAAGTTGATGTTAAAAGCATTACTTCCTCCTAAAAATTTTAATTTCTTAATTTCTTATGAAATAATTTTATCAAAAATAAATATTAATGTAAAATATAGCTTTTTAATTTTTATTATATATATTATATATTTTACTACATTTTTTAACCTATATTTGTTACCCGTTATTACCAATTATTTTCCCTTTATTTTTTACTCCCGAACAAAGTCATAAATAATAAATTTATTAAGATTTCTTGTATTAAATTCTCTATATTTTGAATAATAAATATTGATTTTGAAATTAAATTTAAACTTACTGCTGTTTTTGAAAAATATTTTATTCTTATAATTTATGAACATATCAGAGTTTAAAATTGGACTAAAGTCATTGGCATACAAAAAATCAAATAAATAAGAAAGTATCTATCAAATATTACATAAATATAATCAATATCTAAACTTCTGTTCTAAACACATTAATTACAGGTATTTCATATGGATGTATATCTTTTATCAGATAATATGCCAATTCTTCAAATTCTCTTTTTACTCTGAATCTCATTATTTTTTCACATACAGTACTTTCTTGTCCAACTTTTCCGTCAAAAGGATTCCCGCCTTGAAGTGTTTTCCAATGACCTACCGTTTCAATTGTAGAATAAACATCTGCATAAAAACCTTCTGTCAGAAGAGAATATCTCTGCAAATTTTCCACAATTTTTTCCACATAATTTTCCGGTACAAATACTTCAAAACAGCTGTAATTAATTTTAAACTCCAACTTTGAACTAATTAAATCATTGTTTTCATAATTTAAAATTAAGTAGAAAAACGGAGAATTTTTAAACAATAACTCCAAAAATATTTTATCCCCTTCCCATAATTCAAGATTAAAAATTTCCTCTTTTCTAATCCATCTTAACTCTCCTTCATTACATTTTTTCTCTATTCCATAAAAATCCGAACTTGTATAAAGGTAAATAAATAAAGGCTCATCATCATTATAATTAAAAATCACAAGTCCTCTATATTTATAACTCTTTAGTTTATATCCCGTTTCTTCCTTAACTTCTCTTTTCAGGCACTGTTCAGGCATTTCTCCTTTTTCCAGCTTTCCGCCTACACCGAGCCATTTCCCTTTATTTATATCAACTTTCTTTTTATTTCTGTATAACATCAGATATTTGTCATCTTTTTCAAGATAGCATAATGTTGTAATCATTTTTTCTCCCGAATTTTATTTTTTTACAATTATATCATACTTTTATATAAAAAATGATTTTTATATTTATAATATATTTGTAAATAAAATTTAGAGAATAAAAAAGTTCATTTTTTTAGAATTAAATAGATTTTTATTTTATATTTTTATTTATTCAAATTTTTCATTTTTCAAACTGATATATAACCCTTTTATCTCATTAATTAATTTATTCATTGGACTTGTCCCACCTTTTATATATTCTTCCAGATTAATATGAAGAATAGGTACTTCATATCCCTTAAATGATGTCTTTTTTCTGTTTTATAAATAATGAAAATTTATCTTTCTTTTTTCAACAGTATCATATTTTTTATATACTAAAATATATTTTTACTCACTTATTTTTTGTTATTTCCTTTACTTTTATATTTAAATCTAAAATCTTCTATTCAATAATTTTTGGAAAACTTTATTTTTAAAATAATTTTATTATAATTTTTTTATCCTTTATTAAATAATCAAATTATTTCATCTGATTGCGATTCAGTTTATTTTTTGATATAATGAAAATACTATAGGATGCATGTTGCTCTTAATAAATATATAAAGGAGAAGTATTAAACAGTTCCGTTTCAAATAAAATAACATAAATATTATCTTAAAATATCTTTTTCTTCTAAGATATATGTAACAAGGTACTTTTTAAGAATGTTCTGTTTAATATATAAAAAATAATGCCTAAAAATTTTGTAAAAGAACTTTTTATCATACTTAATCTGATGACTTTCATATTATTTATAATTGATAAATATAAAGCAAAGCATCACCAATGGAGAATTTCGGAATTTATGTTATTGGAATGTTCAGTACTTGGCGGAGCGTTAGGCGGTATCGCAGGAATGATATTGTGCCGTCATAAAATCAAAAAATCTTATTTCCGCATTGGATTACCGGTCATTTTATTTATACATATTTTTTTATATTTTTATTGGATTGATTTTTAAATATATTGGTATTTATCAACTTCTATAAATTCAAGTTATATCTCTTAATTTTTCAGCTAAAAAACTATAATTAATCTATTTTACTTAAATAAAATAAACAGTAAAATTAAAAAGTATGTAAATCTAACATTAGTTTTTTTAGCAAATATAAATTTTATAAATAATAAAATGAAAAAATATAAAACACCTAACAAAGTTCCTTTCGATTACTTGTATTAGGTGTTATCTTTAGTTTAATAATTTTCTTATTATTTAATTCTATAAAATCAAATCAATTCATATTATTATTTTGCAACTATTTTAATTTCCACTCTTCTATTCTGAGCTCTCCCACTTGCTGTGGAATTACTCGCCACAGGCTGTTTACTTCCATATCCTACTGAAGTTACTCTTGAACCTGAAACTCCTGCTCCTACAAGATAAGATTTAACTGAAGCCGCTCTGTTTACTGATAAAGGATTATTTATAGAATCATTTCCTGTACTATCCGTATGTCCTGAAACTATTATATTTGAATCAGGATATTTTTTTAATATTTCAGCTACTGAATCAAGAGAACTTGTAAATCTTGGCTTAATCACACTACTGTTTGTATCAAATGTAATATTTTCAGGTGCTGTAATTTTAATTTCCCCTTCTCCTGTTCTTTCTACTTTTGCTCCTGATCCGTCCAGTCTATTTTTCAGTTCTTTTTCCTGTCTGTCAAAAATATTTCCGATGACAGCTCCTACTGTTGCTCCTCCTGCCGTTCCAATCAGTGTACCTTTTGTGTCTTTTCCTATTACTTGTCCTAATACCGCTCCTGCTGCTGCTCCTATTCCTGCCCCTGCCGCCGTTTTATTCACCTTTTTTGTACCGTCCGGTGTAGTTGTACATGAAACTGCAACTAATACAGTCATCATCAATAATGCTATTATCTTTTTCATTCTTGCCCTCCTGAATTATTTCTATTTTGATTTTTAACAGTATAATAAGTATATAAGATTAATGGGATTTTCCTATTTGAATTGACTTTGAAAATAATTTGTGATATAAAAATTATACAAATTTAAAAATATTCAGGAGATGAAAAAATGAAAATATACATTTCCCCCATGGCCGGATACACGGATTATTCCTACAGAAAAATATTAAAAAAATTTAATCCCGATTTGTTATTTACAGAAATGATAAATGCACACCTGTTAAATAAAAATGATAAAATTACTGAAAATGAGCTTTTGAAATGTGATGATAAAATAAATGAAGGAGTTCAAATATTTGGACATGATAAAGAAAATATTGTCAATGCTTTCCTAAAAGCTGAAAAAATAGGATTTAAAAATCTAAATCTGAATATGGGTTGTCCTCAACCTAAAATTATAAAAAAAGGGGCAGGTTCGGCATTGCTTCCTAAAATCGAACTTATTGACAATCTGTTATATGAACTGAAAGAAAAGTTAGACAGTAAGACTAAACTATCTCTCAAAATTCGTATAGGATATCGCTCTTTTTCTTCTCCTGAATTATATATAAAAATAGCTGATAAATACGGTCTTGATTTTATCTGTGTTCATGGAAGGACAGGAGAGCAGTTCTATAAAGGAAACTCCGACTGGAATATCGTTTCAAGATTAAGTTATTTGCCGAGAAGTGAAACTCTTGACTTCATAGGGAACGGTGATTTATTTGAAGCTGAACAAATTGTAAATACAATTACATCTTCTAATCTTAACGGAGTAATGCTTTCACGTGGAATCATTGGAAATCCATGGCTTGTTACTCAATTAAAAGAACTTCTGGAAACAGGTAAAATTTCTTCATTCCCCGATTTGAATACTATAAAAAATACCGTTTTAAAACATATAGAATACTTAATTGAAAATAAAGGTAAAATTATCGCTTCTCTTGAAATAAATAAATTTCTGAAACCTTACTTCAAAAATTTTTTATCTGAAGATACAAATCAAAAATTAAAAGAAATTATTACTAAAAAAGATATAAATAAAAAAATTCAAAGTATAATAAATATTTAATGAAATGAAATAAAATAAGAGTTATTTAAAAAATAAATTCTTTTATTATTTAAAATAACTCTTTTATTATTCTAACTTTTTTTATTTAGATGATACTAAAATTTGACTTGACTTTTTTCTTTTACAACACTTCTTTCCACTTATCATCAAGTTTAATACATTTCATTACAGTAAATATTTAGAAAAATCTTCTCATTCCGTCAAATTTAAGATATTTGAGAAAATATATTACAATACGCAATTATTCTTAGCAGTTTTTTCTTTAATAAACGATACTGCATAAATTTCAATCACTTCCGAAACTCTTAAAGAATCTATAAATAATAATCCTACAGGCTCACAACCAAATACGACTGGAGAATTTACTTTGACACACTTACTTAAAATTATATTATATTTTTTAAATTTTAACATTCAAATTATTCAATGAAAATCGATTTAATCAGTTATATTAAATCAATAGTGTTTTCGTTTATGTTTAATATTTTTAATGCTGATTTTTCAGCTCCAAGTTCCTTTTCAGCATAATAAGCTATCATTTCCAAAGCTTTTTCAATATCCTTATTTTTTTCAGCATTCACATATTCTATAACAACATAAGCTTTTTTCGTATTTTCAGTAATCATCGTTCTTTGTCCATCCCTCCAGTTAAAACAACGACATACAGCTCCTTTATCATCTCTATAGCATATTTCACCTTCAAGTGTAGGAGAATTTGCTTCATCTCCGAGAGCGTAAAATTCATCATTTCCTTCGGTTACTCCAAGTATGAGATCCCCTTCAAAAGTTTCTATATCTTCAGCACCACATGGAACACCGTATTTTAAAGATGCGGAATTATAAATATCAACCAGAGGATTTATAGATGATATTCCTGATCCCTTTTCCACTCTTTTTAAAAGAGCTTCTATGCTTGACCTTACACCTTTTTTCGTTTTAAATTTTTGATATGCTTCTCTCCACACTGCGATTACCGGATTATGACTGAACTGTTCCTCTGTTAAATGCTTTTTCGCTTCTTTATTGGACTCTTCCAAGAGCTTTTTTATATTATTGGAAGTTTCCCTCATATTATTTACATTTTTTAATATAAGAACTCCGACATTAGCTTCAGGAAAAATATCCCAAAAAGATTTTTCTATTATAAATTTATTCATAACTATCAATTCAGGAAAATATTATTTTAAATATCTCCCTATCTCCTTTCTTGAAACTGACCGACATTATAAGTATATTTTCAAAAATTTTCCACTGTTTTCAATTGTTCTGGATTTAATATTTTTCTTATTTTTTCATTTCTCACTTTTTTTAAATTATCATATTCCATTATGAAATCCTTTTCAGATAAACGTTCATATTTCAATTTATTAATTTCTCTTTTAAAATCTCTTTCCAGTTTTAATATTTCAGCTTTTTGTTCATTTTCTAAGTTCAAGTTATCCATCAAACTTCTGATTTTATCATTTTTTTCTTCAAATTCAAGTTTTTTCTCATTAATATATCTGTTAAAATTTGTAAGTTGCTCATAAGATAAAATTTCTGCTATTTTCAAATATCTTTCTTTTTCAATTTTATCAATTTTCTCTTTTTTCCCTTCAAACTGTTTTAATTCTTTTTCTACTTTTTCGGCTTTTTTTTGAAAATTATCAAAAATACGTGACAATTTTTTCTGCTGTTTTTGAGTAGCATTTACAGCTTGAAATATTTCTTTTTTAGAAATTTTTACAATATATACTTTTTTGTAATAATCCTCATAAGCATTTGAAATACAGCTTATACTTAAAATCATCATAAATAAAAACAATATTTTCTTTGTATTTTTCATTCTCAAATCCTCTTTCAATGTATTTTTAAATTAATTTGAAGCATTGTAATTAGGTGCTTCTTTTGTAATTATAACATCATGAGGATGACTTTCCTTTAATCCTGCATTAGTTATTTTTACAAATTTTCCGTCAGTTTTCAATTTTTCAATTGTAGGTGTTCCACAATATCCCATTCCTGACCGTAGCCCTCCACACAACTGGTAAATAGTATCTTTTAATGCTCCTTTAAACGGAACCATTGATTCTATTCCCTCAGGGACAAGTTTTTCTGTTGCCGCTTCAAGCTGAAAATACCTGTCACTACTTCCTCTTTTCATAGCTGCAAGCGAACCCATTCCCGCATATGTTTTGAATTTTCTTCCATTATATAAAATTTCTTCTCCCGGAGCTTCATTTGTCCCTGCAAGAAGTCCTCCCAGCATAACACAGTCTGCTCCTGCCGCTATAGCTTTCACTATGTCTCCTGATAACTTTATCCCTCCATCAGCTATAAGTCCTATAGATTTCTTCTGACATACTTCGGCTATTTCAAGTATAGCTGTTATTTGAGGAACTCCCACTCCTGAAATCACCCTTGTCGTACATATTGACCCCGGTCCTACTCCGACTTTTACTGCATCTACTCCCGCTTTTATAAGATCAAGTGCAGCTTCTTTCGTTACAATATTTCCTCCGATTAAATCTAAATCAGGAAATGCTTTTCTTATTTCCTTTATTTTTTTTACAACACCTTCAGAATGTCCATGAGCCGAATCTACCGTAATTATATCTACTCCCGCTTCAACAAGTGCTTCAATTCTTCTTATTGTATCATTACCTATTCCCACAGCCGCTCCTACCCTCAGTCTTCCTTGGGAATCTTTACAAGCATTGGGATAATTTATAATATTATCAATATCTTTTATTGTTATAAGACCTTTAAGTTTTTTATCCTGAACGATAGGCAGTTTTTCAATTCTATGCTCAAGAAGAATAGCTTTTGCTTGGTCTAACGTAGTACCTACAGGAGCGGTTATCAGATTTTCCTTTGTCATTATTTCTTCTACTTTCATTGAAAAATCTTCTCTATATTTCAAATCCCTATTAGTAATAATACCTTTCAAATTACCTTTTTTATCTACTATAGGTAATCCTGAAATTTTATAAGTTTTCATCAACTCATTTGCTTCCATCAATATAGCATTTTCCCCTAAAGTAATTGGATTTGTTATCATTCCACTTTCATACCTTTTTACCTTTTCAACTTCATCCGCCTGTCTTTCAATAGTCATATTTTTATGAATAAATCCTATTCCTCCCTCCCTTGCAATGGCAATAGCAAGCTGAGATTCGGTTACCGTATCCATTGCAGCACTAATAATAGGAATGTTTAATACCAGTTTTTCCGTAACTTTCGTTTTTAGAGAAACTTCATGAGGCAACACTTCTGAGGCTTGCGGAATAAGCAGAACATCATCGAAAGTCAGTCCTTCCATTAAAATCTTAGATTTTTGACTCATTTCTTTAATCCTCCCTGTCTGAAATTTATATATTGTGTTTTCTATTTTATTAGATATAACTTATAAATTATAATATTATAACATAAATAATAGATAAAATACAAAAATTTTATTCTTTTTACTGTAAACTTTTTCAATAAAATTATAAAAATACATACAACTATAAATTTAATATTTTTAAAATATTTGTTATTTATAAATTTATTTTTTCAGTTAATAAAACAACTTTTATTAGATTTAATCTACATATTCTTTTATTAAAAAAATTTACCTTGACATTGTATTTTTAAAACACTATAATACTTATCGTCACATTACAAATAAGCATAGGAGTTAACAAAAAATCATGAAAGAGAAATTTACTAAAACTTTGAAAGAACATCTGTTTATAGGGATCGGTGTTTTTGTACTTGCATTCGGTCTTCATTTTTTCCTATTTCCGAATAAAATAGCAAGTGGAGGAATTACAGGACTGGCTTTAGTTATAAACCATGCTTTTGGATTTCCCAACAGTATAGTTATAACTGTAGGAAATATAATATTATTTTCATTGGGATTTCTTGTAATCAGCGGACAGTTCGGTGTTAAAAGTGTATATGCTTCCATTCTTTTGTCGGTAGCACTTTCAATATTCGAAAGATTTTTTCCTCATTATTCATTTACTCAAAATCTTATTCTTGCTACAATATTCGGAAGCGTTTTTGTTGCAATGGGAGCAACCACAGTTTTTGCCTATGATGCTTCTACAGGCGGAACATCTATTATTGGTAAAATCATACATCAGTATTTTCATATTCGACTTGGAATGGCAAGTTTCATTGTCGATGCAGTCGTAACAGTTCTGGCTGTCTTCACATTCGGTGTAGAGCTTGCACTTTTTGGGCTTTTAAGTGTTTATATAACGGGATTTATGACAGACAAATTTATAGATGGATTTAATTCAAGAAAACAGATTTTTATAATAACACAGAACAAAGAAATTATTATAGAATATATTTTAAGAGATTTTGACAGAGGTTGTACTGTATTTAACGGAATCGGAGGTTATTCCGGAGTTCCGAGAGATGTTCTTCTTACAATTCTTGACAGAAGGCAATTTATTCATTTGAGAAAATTTTTAAAAGTTAATGATCCGACCGCTTTTATGACAGTAACTGAAACTACAAAAGTATTCGGTCTTGGTTTTGATCAATTTCATTAATAAAAGATATTAAAGAAATATTTATGTATAAATTTTAATAAAACAACTTTATATTACCTCATCTATTTTTATAACTTAGACTTTACGGTAATAAAAATGTAACGGTAAAAATATTCCGAAAATATTTTTTATATTGTTTCAGGTCATATAATATCTATGAGGATTTAAAAAACCGAACTTTAAAGTTCGGTTTTTTCATAATTTTTTTCTACATTTAATTTTATTATTTCTATAATTGTATCAGTAGCTTTTTCCATACTTTCCAAAGCTATAAATTCATATTTTCCATGAAAGTTTTCCCCCCCGGCAAATATATTCGGCGTAGGAAGCCCCATAAAAGATATTTTAGATCCGTCAGTTCCTCCACGTATAGGTTTTATAATAGGTTCAATATTTAAATTTTCCATTGCTTCCCTTGCAATATCTACGACATACATATGGTCTTTTATAATTTCTCCCATATTATAGTATTGATCTTTCAACACTACTTTAACTGTATCTTTTCCATATCTTTCATTTATTTTTTTTGCTACATCTTCTGCAAATTTCTTTTTTTCCAAAAATTTATTTTTATCATGATCTCTTAATATATACATAAGTTCTGCATCTTCACAATTGGAATTTATACCTTCAAGAAAGTAAAATCCTTCGTAACCTTCTGTTTTTTCAGGTACTTCGGCAGATGGAAACATGGATGCCAGTTCCACTGCAATTAAACTTGCATTTTTCATTTTATCTTTGGCGGTTCCGGGATGAACGCTTTTACCTTTTATCTTATAAACTGCCTGTGCCGCATTAAAGCTTTCATATTCCAACTCTCCTACCGGTCCTCCGTCCATTGTATAGGCAAAATCCGCTCCAAATTCTTCCACATTGAAATTATCAGCACCTCTTCCTATTTCCTCATCAGGTCCAAAAGCTACTTTCACTGTTCCATGTTTTATTTCAGGATGATTTATAAGATATTTCATTGCTTCCATTATTTCTACAATTCCCGCTTTATCATCAGCACCTAGTAATGTTGTTCCGTCTGTTGTGATAACGGTTTTTGAAACATAATTTTCTAAATTCGGAAATTCTTCGGTATACATAGTAATTCCTAAATCTTTATTCAAAATAATATCTTTTCCATCGTAATTTTCAATTATTTGAGGATTGACATCCACTGCATTGAAATCCGCCGTATCCATATGTGCTATAAAACCTATTACAGGAACTTTTTTGTCTATATTGGATGGCAATGTACCGTTTACGAAACATGCATCATTTACATATACATTTTCAAGACCTATTTCTTCCATTTCTTTTTTTAAAAGTTTTGCAAATTCAATCTGGGAAGGAGTAGATGGTATAGTTTCACTACTCTCGTCAGATCTTGTTTCAAATTTTACATATTTCAAAAATCTTTCTTTTAAAGTATCATACATAATCTTCACCTTCTCTTCCTCATATTCTTGAATTATAAATAACTCATAGGATTTACAATATTTACTCCTCTACGTGTTTCAAAGTATAAATTTGGCTGTTTTGTAATTTGATCTCTTCCTAAAGACCCTACCGTTTGTCCTTTATTTACCCTTGAACCTTTTGATACTGATACACCGGCAAGATTTCCGTAAACAGTTACAAGACCTCCATGATCTATTATAACAACTCCTCCAAGATTATTAAGAGAGCCTGCATATATTACCACTCCGCTATCCGCAGCTTTTACCGCCTGTCCTACCGAGCCTCGGATTTCGATTCCGTTACTTTTCAGTCCTGCCACTTTTTGTTGACCATATCCCACTACTATTGAACCGTTTATAGGCATTATAAGATTTCCTGTTCCTTTAGGGACATTTACTGCAGGTGTCTTTTTTGTTGAAGCGGTATTAGTATTTGAAGTATTTCTTGACGGTGTTGATTTCTGACCTGCCAGATCATTATTCTGTCTTTCTGTCCCCGCTTTTCTCTGAGCTTCAGCTTCTCTACGTATTCTTGCAGCTTCTTCCTGCTTTCTTTTTTCTTCAGCAGCTCTCTGCATTGCAAGTTCCCTTTCTCTAATAGCCCTCTGAATAATTGCCTGTATCTGTGCGTTCAGTCTCTTTTTCTCGGAAATAAGTTGATTATTATTTTTTTCAATTTTTTTATTTTCCGTATTAAGAACTTTCTGTTTTCCTCTAAGCTGGGCAATAAGAAGATTTTTTTCCTTTTTAGCTGCATTTAACTGTCTATTCTTACTTTCCAGTTCAGCTCTTGCAGCTCTCACTTTTGCGGCTTCAGCCTGATTTCTGGATTTTATACTTTCTTCCCTCTGCTTCCTAGTTTCTACTCCCTTTTTATCCTCTTCCACTTTTTGAATATAGTCCGTTTGCTTATTCAAAAGTATTTTCAAATCATGAGTCATTTTTACTTGGACAGCAGAATTGGAACTTCCTACTGAAGCTGACATTTCTCTGTTTCTTCTTATTTTATCCCACGTTTTTATTTTTTTATAAAGATCTTCTTTGTTTACATTGATTATTTCAGTATCTCTGTTTATCTCTGAAATATTTTTTCTTATGTTCTCGTTATTTACTCCTATTTGTCTTAATATTTCAGTATATCTCTTTTCAGCTTCGTTATACTCCGCCTGTAATTTTGCTATATTTTTATCAAGCTTCCTTACTTGATCCAAAGTCACATTTTCAGTACTTTTTGCTTTGGAAATTTCAGTTTTGTTTTTATTGATTTTCTGATTATTCTGATTAACTTGATTATCAATCTGTTGTATTCTTTTCTTATTATCTTCTATCTGATCTGAGAAAATCAAAAATATTGTACAAATAAATAATGAAAGTTTTAATATCGTCTTTTTCATTTTTACTCCTTATTTTCCTCATTTTGAGTATTACTGTCTAAAGCAGGTTTGATTTTAGCTTTCTTTTCCTTTTTCCCTGATACATAGTATCCATGCAATCCTATAAAATTAGAGAAAAATGTTATTACAAATCCTAAAAACAAAGAAATCAGATAAATTCCGAGCAATTCCCTGTTAGTCGAATTTCCTACTATACCCGAATGAAGTATGTTAATTCCTTCAACAATAAATTTCTGAAGTTTCCAAAACACTAAAAATCCTATGATGGAAGAAAGAGCAACTAAAATTTTACCTTCAAGGAAATATGTAAGTTTAATAAGAGTTCCTGACACTCCTGTTGCAATTAAATCTCTTATTTCCTTTCTTCTCAACCTTACTCCGAAACTTGTAATATTCATTATCAATATAGATGCAATAACTATAGATCCTATTCCTCCGAAAAGTACCAACTTATCAAGACTTTTACTGAATTTATTTGTTTTTTCAATCATTTGTGCTCTCATATCTAACTCTGTAACTTCAGAATTTTTAAGTAGCTCTTCTTTCAGAGAATTTACATTTGCATTTTTATCAACATATATATAAAAACTGTCCTGTAAAGGATTTTCCTCATCTGCCAAATCCACTTTCAATTCTTTTTCAAGTATTTGAAAAGCACTTTCTTTAGAAACATATTTTATTGTTTGAATACCGTTTATTTTCAGAAGCTTCCCTTGAAACTGGGAAATTTCATCTTCTGTCATTGTTTTCACATAAACAATCGCCTGATTGGAATTTTCCATTTTGGCTTTAAAATCATTCAAATTAAATACTCCGAAAATAAATATATCAAGTAATACAAATACAGTTATTAAAGAAATTAATGATGAAAAAAATAACCCTTTCTCTTTATTTATATTTCTAAAAGTTTCTTGAATAGGACTAAACATCTGTTACTACCTCCACTATTTATTTAATACTTTATTTTTTAATCTATTCTATTTATTTTTTAAAACTGTTTCAGCTATATCTTTTGCTCTTAAATTATATTTGTCAAGCATTGTATCTCCATCCGCACTTTGTCCGAATACGTCATATATTCCATGTTTTACTATTTTTACAGGATTTACTTCGGATAAATATTCTGAAACTGCACTTCCCAGTCCGCCAACTACAGAGTGCTCCTCACTTGTCACTATAAATTTACATTCTTTTGCCGCCTTTAAGACTGTTTCTTTATCGAGAGGCTTTATTGTCGACATATTTATTACTCTTGCATTTACTCCCTCTTTTTCAAGGAGTTTTGCTGCCTCAATCGCTTCATAAACCATTAATCCTGTAGCTATTATTGCTACATCATTACCTTCAGTCAATGTTACAGCCTTCCCTATTTCAAATTTATAACTGTCGTCAAATAATACGGGAATATTCAGTCTTCCCAGCCTTATATATACAGGTCCCTGATAATCCGCTGCAGCCATAACCATTTTTTCAGTTTCGACAGCATCTGCCGGAGAAAGTACAACCATTCCCGGCAGTGATCTCATAAGTGCCATATCTTCTACAGACTGATGTGAACCTCCGTCTTCTCCCAGAGAAATTCCTGCATGAGTAGGGCATATTTTAACATTCAGTTTTGGATATACTATGCTGTTTCTAATCTGATCAAATGCTCTTCCTGCAGCAAAATGTGCAAAAGTTGAAGCAAAAGGTATTTTTCCTGTTGTTGCTATTCCTGCTGCCGTTCCCATCATATCTGCTTCAGCTATTCCGACATTTATATGTCTTTCAGGAAACTCTTTCTGAAAAAATACTGTATATGTTGATTTAGACAAATCCGCTTCCAATACTACTACATCTTTATTTTCTTTACCTAATTTTACTAATGCCTCTCCATAGGCCTGTCTTGTTGATTTTTTAACCATTTCCATAACCTCCTATTGTAATTCTTCCATTGCTTTTTTATATTCATCATCATTAGGAGCAGCTCCATGAAATCCCGGATTATTCTCCATAAACGAAACACCTTTTCCTTTTACTGTTTTAGCCACTATAACTGTCGGCTTCCCTTTAACATTTCTTGCTTCTTCAAAAGCTTTTATTATTTCCTCATAGTTATGCCCGTCTATTTCTATTACATTCCAATTAAATGATTTAAATTTCTCTCCTACAGGATATACATCCATTACGTCAGATACTTTTCCATCTATCTGCAGATTATTATAATCAACTATCGCAACTAAATTGTCAAGCTTATAATGAGCGGAAGTCATGGCAGCTTCCCATATTTGTCCTTCCTGAAGTTCTCCATCACCTAATATCGTATAAACTCTGAAATCATTATTATATATTTTCGAACTAAGTGCCATTCCGTTTGCAACTGATAGACCCTGACCGAGTGAACCTGTAGACATTTCCACTCCCGGCAATTTTTTCATATCAGGATGCCCCTGAAGAGGTGATCCCCATTTTCTTAAAGTCGGTATCAACTCTTTATCTGCATATCCTTTTTCAATTAAAGTGGCATAAAGTGCAGGAGCAGCATGCCCTTTACTCAGTACAAATCTGTCTCTGTTTTCAGCCTTAGGATTCTGAGCATTCACATTCATTTCTTTCCAATACAATACAGCCATAATATCGGCAATTGAAAGAGAACCTCCCGGATGACCCGATTTTGCTCCGTATATCATTTCAATGATATTTTTTCTCAGGTCTTTTGCTTTTTCCTTCAATTCTTTAATTTCCATAAAAACCTCCATAAATTTTTAATCTTCTTTTTTTAATTTATAAAAAAACAATGATATTCCAAAAAATATTAATGCTGTTACCAGCGTAGTTTTTACTCCTAACCCCGTGGCAACTTTTAAACCGTTAATATTTTTAGCACTTCCTAATGTAATTACCAATGAAACTGTTATCTGCTGTGCAAGAAATGCCAATTTCAAAAACAAACCTTGTATTCCGAATAAAAATCCTTCAAGACTTACTTTTTCATTTTCTGATAGTTTAACCGATATTTCACTTAACATCGCTTGCGGAAATATAAAGGCTGACCCGCTTAACCCCGTTCCACATATAGCAAGCATGACATATGCTAAATGAATAAGTCCGTTATTTACAAAAAGCAGACCAAATGTTCCTACCATTAACAATACAATATCTAATATCAATATTTTTTTGTAACTATATTTTTTACCCCATTTATTTGTAATCGGGAAAAATATCCCGGCCACTCCGAATAATATTGCAGATATAATTGTCATCCAACTTATAGGTAAACCCATTATTATTGTCAAATAATAAGTCAGAATCCCTCTAAGTATGTTAAATCCACTGAAAAAAAAGAAAAATCCTGCAAAATATAAGATTATTTCCTTTCTCATAAGATATCTGAGAGATGATTTGAAACTTACAGTTTCATACACTTTATTATTTCCGGCAATTTCTTTTTCTTTCAGAAAAAATACACATATATATATCCCCGCTACTGCAAATACAGTCAATAAAATTACCGTTTTCCTTATCCCTACTTCAGTATTTCCTCTTCCAAGAATACTTATGAGGTATCCGGGAAAAATCAAAGCTATTCCTGTAAATACCAGTCTGAAAATGGACTGTATTGTTGAAAGATTCAATCTTTCTTCTTTAGTTTTTGCCAAATCGGGAATTAATGCGTTATATGGACCTCCTACCAATGTATAAGCTATAAAAAATAACCCCCCTACTACTGACAAATATGTTAATGTAAGCATTTGTGAATATTTCGGAGGAAAAAAATACATAATCATCAAAATTCCTAGAGGTAATCCTCCAAGCATCATAAAAAAAGATCTTTTCCCGAATTTTGACTTTGAATTATCCGACCAGTACCCTACAAGAGGATCGGAAATGGCATCTATAAGTCTTGCAGCTATATATGCCAGTACTAAATATGTCGGCTTAAGTAACGGAGTCAGATTTTTTTCAGTTTCCGGTGGAAGATAATAATAAGGGAGCCATTGATTATAGAGTTGATCCAGTATGAAATACGAAACTCCCGTTCCATATATTAAATACACTTTTTTTGTCAATCTTGACATATATTTTTCTTCACCATATCTTTCTTTCGGATTTTTCTAATTTTCTTCATCATAATCAAAATCGGAAAATTTTTCATAATAAACTGTTTCTTTTTCTTTATTTTTTTGAATTATTCCATTATTTTCAATTTCAAATAAATTTAACTGTATATTTTCATTTTCTTTATTATTTTCATTTTGAATACCTTTTAAAAAATTTCCTACTACTTCAGTATACCCTTCTTTATATTCAGGTTCTGCATATATTCTTGTATGAGAACCTTTTTCAAATACTTTTAAATACACATTTTTATACTGAGCAATATCATTGTACTCCTCCATAAGCATACCGTAAGTCGTCGCCTTATCACTTTTTGTTTGTATAATTAAAGTAGGTATTCTTCTAAGCAAATATGAAAATCTCAATTTATCAAGTTTATTCCCTACTCTTAAATTAAACACTCTTATTACTACACTGACTATAAATTTAGGTACTTTTCTTTTAGCTGCATCCTGTTTCACTCTTTTCCTTACATTTGAAATAGAACTGTCAAGTATGAGTTTATCTACTTTTATACCTTTTTTTCTAAGTTCATTACTGAATATTTTAGCGGCTATAGCAGATCCCATTCCTCCTTGAGAAAATCCATAAAGAACAAAATTATTTTTCCTAAATTTTTCATTCAGCATTTCCATCGTATGATAAATATCTTGTCCAAAACAGTACCCCATTCTAGTCTTAGCCTCATCAGATTTACCGGAATTTCTCAAATCAGGTATAAAAAAACTGTATTCGTCAGAAAGTTCCGTATCTTTGAATATTTGTAGATACTGTAAGGCAGCAAGTCTGTTTACACCTCTTCCATGGGAAATAATAACCGTTTTGTCAGCATCCTTGTTATCTATTAACCAACCATATAGTTGTATTTTTCCTGATTTATAAGCTATTTCCTTATAATTAAACCCATAGTCCATAGGATTTACTTTTTCTTCAATACTATATTTCTGTCTTAATTTTTTATTGTTATATACTTCATCCAATGTTATTCTCGGATATTTTTCTATCTGATTTAAAAAATACCTTATCGACATATAAGCTACAGCAAAGAAAAATATCATAAATAATATATTGATAGTTATTAATATTCCCACATTTCCTCCTTTTATTTTTCTTCCTGACCCGTTTTAACCAAAGGATTAAGTTTCTCTTTCTCCCCTGACAGCAATTCTTTTATTAAAAATCCGTTTTTTTCAATATTTATTTTTTCTCTATTTATATTATCATTTTTATCTATATCTTTCCAATTGACAAAGATTTTCTTTCCTAAATTTTTATTTATATTTTTCAGGTATTTACGCCCTTTATCATTAAAACCTAAAACTCTTACATAATCTATTTTGTAATTTATAGATTTTCTCCTTATATTTAAAAGAATATTCATCATTATTCTTTCAATTCTCTTTATTGAAAAATTTCTTGATTTTACATTTTTTACAAATTCTTCATAATTTAAAGATTTTTTCAAACCGTTATATATTCTAGCATAAATTTCCTCTGACGTATCATATATTTTTATTATTTCTTTCTTTGAATACGTTAAAAATTTATATTTTACTATTTTAAAAACTTCATCTTTTAAAATTTCTCTTTTTATTTTTTTCTTTTTAAGTGTTTTCTCCTTTAAAATTTTATATGTATTATTCGGAACAAACTTTTTTATTCTCTCTAAATCAACTCCGCTTTCATTATTTTCTATTTTATTTCTTATAAATGTGGCACTTGCTATACTTTTCCGTTCTTTTTCTATTTCCAGTTCATTATATTCTGAAATTTCCCTTTTTATAATGTACGGTTTTATTTTCAATTTATTTTTTTTCATTGTACGTATATATTCCAACCCTAATATATTATTAGGTTTAACTATATCATCATATCCTAATTCCTTTAAAAGAAGTTTCTGAGCTGCACTATAGCTGTTCCCTTTTTTCATATAATACATCAACTTTTTTTTATAATTCTCTTCAGACTGGATATCTACAATTTTCTCAAGTATTTCTATATTCTCTTCTTCAGCACCGAAAATTTGCATATCTACTTCCATATAATCAAGAATCTTTGTTGCCATTTTTGAAAAAATTTCCGCGTTTTGAATTGAATAATAAAGAGGAAGTTCAACCACAAGATCAATTCCGTTTTCGAGAGAAATTTCCGTTTTTTCCCACTTGTTTAAAAAAGATATCTCACCTCTCTGAACAAAATCTCCACTTATAACCGCAATCAAAAATATATCTTTCCCAAATTTTTCTTTTATTTTATTTATCTGGTATAAATGTCCGTTATGAAACGGATTATACTCAGCAACAATTCCCACTCTCATATTTTTCCTTTTCAAATACATTGATAATATGAATTTTCTTTTTTACTATTATTCTTCAAATTTCTTATAATTGTTTCATATTTTAATTTTATTTTGGCTAATAAGTTATATTTTTAATTTTAAAAGACCTCGCTGCAGCAAGGTTCTCTATTTCTTAATCATATTTTTCAGATTACCCTGTCACATACTTTACGGACAGAATCTTTTATTTTTTAGGTTATTTTACATTAAAAGTCTTAAAATGTCAACTTAAAGTGTTTCTTTAATGAGGATTTATTATCACTCTTTACTAAAACTTCTTTAGAAAAAAGTTTAACCGAAATATATTTTCCTATTCTCTTTGAAAAAAACGCCAACACAGGTTATTTTATCTTTTCTTCCCATGAAGGCTTATCACTAGCCTTATACTCGTTCTACTGACTAGAAATTTTTATTACTTACAAAATATTCATTATACTTAAAAAACAGTAATTCACTAATCGCTTCTTCATTGTAATTATAAAGAGAATGATAAAATCTAAAATAAAATAAATTATGATAAGACTTAGAAAATAAAAAGTTAAAAAAATATAAAAATAAATTGAGATAACTTTAATTATGTAAATATTTATATAAAAAAGTTGGTATTAGTTTTTCAAAAAATAAGAATTGTAATTCTAAAATATATCAAAAAACAAGAAAATCTTATAATTACTCAATTTTAAGTACAACTTATCTTTTCGTTCCAAAAAAATAAAAAATATAAAATTATTGAAATAAAAAAATAAGGGAAAATTTCCCTTATTTTTTTATAAGAGTGACATTTATTTCAGAATTTTCCAATGCACTTCCTTTTATAAAGTTTACACCGTCAAATCTTAATATATCTCCCGGTACAAGAATATGTTTTTCAGTATCATTTAAAAACATTTCCATTTTTCCTTTTAAAACTGAAAACACTATTTCTTCTTCTTCATGATTATGTGAAGGAATTATTTCCTCTTTTTTCAAAATTTTCTTGACCACTTTAAAATTATTCCCGCTAAATATTAAGCCTTGTTCACTTTTCACTGTTCCGAACATTTATATCACCTCTTTATCTTTTATTTTTAGAAAAATATTAATCTTCCATTTTTAAATTATACAACTCTACCAGTTTATTTGCAACTCCGTTTCTTGAATTACTTGAAACAATTTCAAGTTTAGGCAATGCAGCCTTTAATGTGTAATGAGCATTTTTCATAATATAACCTTTTTTAACTGATTTCAGCATTTCATAATCATTGAATCCGTCTCCAAACGCTACTATATCTTCAAATGAAAATCCTTCAATTTCTCCGAGTTTTTTTATGGCATTTGCTTTAGTTACCCCTATATCAAATATTTCAAGACATTCAGGATGTGTAAATGCTATATTTACTTCTCCATTAGTCTTATCAAGTATTATTTTTTCAAGTTTAAGTAAATCTTTATGAGGTCCTATATAAAATATTTTAGTTACATCCTTTTTTTTGGCTTCTTCCTGTGTAATCACTTCATACATATATTCGGGCTCTTCTTCAAAAGGATTTACTTTTCTTTCCTTATCTGTTAAAAACCATCTATTTTGACTATAAATATTTATATGTATCAAATCGGATACTGCCAAATAGTCTATATCCAGAATTATATTTCTATATTTCTCATCAAGATTATTTCTATACACTTCTTTTCCTTCAGCATTGTTTATAACTGCACCGTTTGCAGATATGAGAGGTATTTTTATTCCTATGGATTTCATTATATTTTTAGCATCAGGATACGCCCTTCCTGTAGCTATATAAAATTTTATCCCTTTTTCCATTAATTTTCTAATAACTTTTTTTGAGATTTCAGACACTTCCTGATCTGAATTTAACAATGTACCATCTAAGTCACTCACCACAACATTGTACATAAATCTATATTTCCTCCTCTTAAATTATTTAATATAAATTTATTATATCATAATATTTCATATTTTTTTATACTGAAATGAAAAGATTATATATATTTTATTCTAACTGTCATATAAGTCTTTGAGTGTAAACTTCTTCTAAAGATAAAACAGAAACGCTCTGTTTTATCTCAATATTAGACAAAAATTCACAATATTTTGTTATTAAACAACAAAGAAAGGCGGAAAAATGAAAAAAGCATTAGTTGGACTGTTCTTAGTTTTAGGAGTTGCTTCTTTTGCAAATAGTAAAATTGAACTTAAAGGAGCTTGGGACTTTGGAGGAAAATATCATTTTGAAAATTCTTCAATAAAAGCAAAGGGAAATGTCGGTGAAGTAGGAGCCGAATACAGATATGAAGTTATTCCGGGACTTGAAATAGGAGGAGGTTCAGCGTTCCAATTCCACAAAAAATTAAAACATAACAAAGGTTCTTTATATAATTCAGTACCTGTATACGCTACTGCAAAATACAATTTTGACACTGATTCAAGTATAAAACCTTATGTAAAAGGAGATTTAGGATACTCTATAAATACCGACAAAGCCAAAGATGGACTATACTACGGTGTAGGAGGAGGAGTTAAATTCAATAATTTTAACGTTGATGTTATGTTCAAAGAAAACAAAGGAAAATACAGTATAGGAAAAACTGACTACAAAGCTGATTATAGAAGAGTTTCTCTTGGCTTAGGTTATGATTTTAATTTAGGTTACTAAAATTATTAATAAATTAAGAATAGTCTCCATTAAACTAATTAAAAAATACAATTGAATAATTTAATTAACTCCGGAGAACTATCTCCGGTTTTTTAATATTTCCTATACAATCTACACCCCGATATGTTATAATAATTTACATAAAATTTAATAATAATATAGTAAAACGAACTTAAAATAAAATACTAAATAAACTAATCCCCGTCTTATATATACGGTTAAATTAACAAACATAATTTTAAACTGTTTTTACTATACGGAAAGGTTGATTAAAATGTCCAAAAGATTACTCAGCTGCTTTGCAAGCGATTTTGAAAAAATGACTAAAGATGAGCTTAAACTGGCAATAAAAGCAAGCGAGGGAAGAACTGTCCTCTCTGAAAATATTGTTACTCAAGAACCATTTGCACACGGTATTACAAATAGTGAGGTAGCAAGAGCTTTCGGGGCAGACCTCATCTTGCTGAATACTTTTAATGTAAACAAACCTTTTATATGGAATCTTCCGGAAACCGACGAACCTATCAAACTTCTTAAAAAGCTCATAGGAAGACCTGTAGGGGTAAACCTTGAACCTGTAGATACTGAAGCTGAAATGCTTGAAACTTTAGAACTTATTGATGAAGGACGTATCGCCTGTGAAAACTCTCTTAAAAATGCCGATAATTTAGGTTTTGATTTCATATGTTTGACAGGAAATCCCGCTACAGGAGTTACAAATAAAAAAATTGCCAATGCAATAAAACTTGCAAAAAAACATTTCGGAGGACTCATAATAGCCGGAAAAATGCACGGTTCAGGAGTTGACGAATCAATTGTCGATCTAAAGGCGATTAATGAATTTATAAGTAATGGTGCTGATATTATAATGGTTCCTGCCGTAGGTACCGTTCCCGGATTTACACAAAACGAATTAATTGAAACAGTAAAATATATTAAAAAAAGAAATTGCCTTGTTATGTCGGCAATAGGTACAAGTCAAGAAAGCGGGAGAAAAGAACTTATAAGAGAAATCGCTCTTATGAATAAAATCGCAGGGGTTGATATCCAACATACAGGAGACGGAAGCCATTCGGGAATTTCCCCTTATGAAAATATTTTTGAGCTTTCCCTTGCATTACGAGGTTCAAGACATACCGTTCGTATGATTGCCGGATCTAATAACAGATAATTTTTCGTAAAAATGAAAGTAATTTTATAAATTAAAAAATAATTCTCAAACTGTAAATATATTTTTCAGAACTATAAACTGATATTTATTAATAATATTCGTAAAATAATAAAATATATAGCCTTGTTATATTTTCCGAATTATAAATATTACATAATTTATTTTAAAAAAGATAAAAATATTTTGAAAAATTATAAAAATTTATTTTCCCCTTCAAACTTTAACTCGAAATTTGCATAATACGTATGATCACAATAATAAAAAACATTTTTCAAAATTAAAAATTTTAAAAGAGAGATAAAACTGTTATTATCTCTCTTTAACTTATAATTACATAATTTATAAAATTAAATTTTTTGAAAAATTCAAATATTTCAATTCATTCAAAAAAGATTTACCAACTTCCGCCACCGCCACCGCCGGAACCGCCACCTGAGAACCCTCCTCCTCCTGAAAATCCGCCGCCGCCAAAATTTCCTCCGCTTGAGCTTCTTGAAGAACTGAACTTCTCTTGAAATATTTTTTCCTGTACCTTATTATATTCCCTCGATAACGACCTCGTCAACTCGTAATTATAATATGAAGGAGCATACACTCTATGATTTATATACTGTTCCGCTTCTTCAAAATTGTACAATTTTATAGATCTTTTCATAAGATTCACAGCTTCATTTTTTACTCCCAATGCTATTGCAAAAGGAAGAATGTCTCTAAAATAATTCACTAATTCATCTATATCATTAAACTTCTTAATCTGATTTTCTTCTGCAGTTTTTATGTACATTTTCATTCCGTTCAGATATTCTTTTTTTCTTAAGCCCTCATTTGTATATTTCCCTATAAGTTTCATGTAACTTAATAACAGTGATACATAATATACTGAAAATATTAGAAACTCTACACCCATACTTAAAGATACTATAAATATTACTATGCATACTCCTATTATTAACGGGATTTTCCCTATTGTTTTTAATATAGAACCTAATATGGAAATAAATACACCCCCTATATAAAACACTACTATGAATGAAAAAATATTAGACTGGTTTATCCTCGTTCCCTTAAACATTAAAATAAAAAATACGGGTATTACAAGAAAAAACGGTATTAAAAATCCATAATTATGTTTATAAACCATATTATTGTATTTATCACTTAAATCTTTTAAAATTGTATTTCCTGCTTTGTAAAGTGCTTCTCCATCACTGAAAATGTCATTTTCATTTGAAGACAGTGCATTTAAAAGTCTCGTTTCCTCTTTATACAGTTTTCTGCTATCTTCTATAACTTTATTATATTTGACATTTTGTACGTTACCTTCCGTATCTTCTGCAATTATAAATCCTTTTGACAGAAGTGAAAATATCCCTATACTCAATATCTCTTTAGGGTCTCTTACCCCGTTTATATATGCTGTAAACATGGCCGACATATCTTTAGGTGTATTAAACTCCGGAATTATCGCTTTTCGGGCAGGATCCCTTCCAAAAAACATCCATGTTACAAAAGCATATACAGTAAGTAAAAAAAGTAAAATAGGTCCTATAATAAGTATAGGATTTGTATAATATATAAGTTTCAGTTTATCTAAAAGTGTCGGGCTTATTTTATCCGTTTTCAAATTTAGTAAAAATGTAAGTCCGCTGTCAGGAGAGAGTTTTTCTTTTGTGGTAATATTGATTTCTCCATTATTTTCCAGTACATTATAATTTTGAAGTTTTTCACCGTAACTTCCTGTATTAATCTCCAGTTTTGAAATTTCATTCTTTTCTATTTTCAAATTATCAGCAAATTTTACAGTTATATTTGCTTTTTCAATAGGTACTCTCCAAAACTGCCCTATAGCATTATAATATACTTGATATATTCCGTCTTTTTCAAATACTGCATTATAAATAACATAGTTAAATTCATATCTGTTAATACCTACATCTACATATCTGTCTGCTGAGCCTACTTTGTATCTTATCCCGTCAACAAAATTTTCAACAGAGTATTCTTCCGGATTACCATTTCTAAAAATGGAATTCATTTTAACAAAAGATTTATTAATGTCCAAACCGTTTTTTTTACTTTTCAAAGGAATATCCCTATAAATTCCATGTTTCCATTCTTCAAGCTCATAATCTATTATTTCATTTACAGATAATGTTGAATCTTTATTTATCAGAATTATAACATTATAATTTTTTATAACTTCAGCTTTTAAAATCTCTCCTTTAAATACAAAAAACACTATAGATATAAATATTACCGTAAAAATATTTTTTAATCTTTTCTCTTTTAAATTCCACATACCCCTTTCCTTTCTATTTATTTTATATTCTTTTCTATTTCTCTCACACTCAAAACTTTTTCCAAAAAATATGAATTATTTGACTCAAAAAAATAATTACCTGAATATTGGAAATTTTGAGTTTTCAAGAATAACAAGTATTTTTGAGGACTAAAAATTTTTGCAGTCAATAGCAGATATATAAAACCGATGATGAATCCTCATTCAAAATAAAATAAATTACTACCGCCTTCAGTTTTCATTAAAAGCAGTAGTATTTTCCGGCATTATAATTTTTTTCTGTTAATATATATAAACTATGTAGCGACATTAAAACTTAACTTCGGGTACTCTTTCAGCACCTTCAGCTGCATTAAAAAATTCAGCTTTCTTAAATCCCAAAAATCCCCCGATAATATTATTAGGAAAAGTTTCAACAAACGTATTTCTATCTCTTGCAGTTCCATTGTAATATTTTCTTGAACTTTGTATTTCAGTTTCTATCTGTGATAACTGAGACTGTAAACTTAAAAAATTTTCATTAGCTTTCAAATCAGGATAGTTTTCCTGTAACATCATAATTGACCTCAATGTTTTTGTGAGTTCATTTTCAATTTTCTGAATTTTTTCGATATTATCAATATCCTTTGTATCTATGGACATCATTTGACTTCTAAGCTTCACTACATTCTCCAGAGTTTCTTTTTCATGTACCGCATAACCTTTCACAGTATTTACAAGATTAGGTATCAAATCCAGCCTTTTCTGAAGATAAATCTCTATACCGCTCCAACCTTCTTCATTAAGATTCTTCAATTTGATATATTTATTATATGCTCCTATTCCTATTAAAATTGAAAGTCCAATTATCCCTAAAATTACTATAAACATTTCTCTTTCACTCCTTTTTTCCTTTATTTTTATTATATTTCATTACTTTTTCATATATAAATTCAGTTAGCTCTTCTTTTCCCGTATTTTTAAGTGCCGAATAGAAAAAGACATCTTCACTGCTAAATTCCAATTTCTTTTTTATTTCTTTCATCTGTCGAAATTTTTCATTATTGGATAGTTTATCAGTTTTGGTAAAAATAATGTAATATTCTATATCGTAATATTCCAACCATCTTAACATTTCCATATCTTCATTTGACGGAACTCTTCTTAAATCAAAAAGTAAAAATACAACTTTATCTCTTTCAGACTTTAAATAAGTTTCTATAGTATTTCCCCAATTTTTCTTAACAGTTTCAGGAACTTTTGCAAAACCGTAGCCGGGTAAATCTACAAAATAAATATTATCATCTATTAAAAAATAATTTATAAGCTGAGTTCTTCCCGGTGTTTTACTTGTTCTCGCTAAATTCCTTCTGTTTGTCAAAGAATTTATAAGAGAGGATTTCCCTACATTGGATCTCCCGATAAAAGAAAATTCGATTCCTTTTTTTTCAGGATAATCTCTTTCATAAACTGCCGATTTTACAAATTCGGATTTTTTTATTTCCAAACTAATCTCCTTTAATTAAATATAAATTTTAAAATTTTTTTTCGCTTCATTTAAAGATTTCTGCTCAGGCATAAAATACCATACTCCATTTATCATTTTTCCGTCACCTTTTATTTCCTGTTGATTGAAATTCGATTTATTTATTAATATGGCAGGAAGAATTGATACAGCTTTTAAAGGATTAAAAAATATTTCCATTTTTTCCTCCATATACGAATACACTCCAGGAATATAATGCCATCCTGACGGTGAAACAAGTTTTTTTGCAATACTTTGTATAACTTGTCTTTGTCTTTCATCTCTTTTAAAAGCACTGTCAGTTTTTCTATGACGTGTGTATGCTAACGCTCTTTCTCCTTTAATATTGTATGTATGTCCTTCGACAAACTTCTGACTGTCCTGTGTAAAAGAGTGATTTGCTACTATATTCACTCCCCCGATTATATCAGTTAAAGTTATAACATCATCAAATCTGAACAGCACACTGTAATTTATTTTTGTGTCAAGCAACTTTTCAACTGCTTTTACTGTACATTCTTTTCCTCCATAAGCAAAAGAATGATTGATTTTATCAGATCTTCCACCTTTTTCACATGGAATTTCCGTATATGTATCTCTCGGAATTGATACCATCTGAATTTTTGCCATAAGAGGAGTCACTTTAAGAAGTATTATCCCGTCACTTCTCGAACCTTTCAAAGGCTCATAAGGTCGTGCATCACTTCCTAAAATTAATACATTAAAAGGAATGCTCAACCAACCTAAACATGCCAAAACTACTATTAATAATATTTTTTTCATTATTCCACCTCTTTTAACTTCTTTGCATTTTTCATCCCAAATTTTCCAGAAACTTTTCCACTTCACTGTTCAGTTCTTCTAAATTACCGCTGTTCTTTATTATATAATCACTTTTTTTCTTTTTTTCATCTATATCCATCTGTGAATTTATAATGTTCAAAGCTTCTTTTTTAGTTCTTTTATCTCTTTGCATAATCCTTGAAACCTGTGTATTTTTATCAGAATATATGAGTAAAATAATGTCAAACTCTTTTTCAAGATTAATTTCAAATAGTAAGGGTACATCTACAACTATTATTTTATATGTTTTTTTTAAACTTTCCATTCTTTCTTTCATTATTTTTATAATCAAGGGATGCATTATAGAGTTTAATATACTCACCTTTTTTTCATCTTTGAATACTATTTGTCCTAATTTATTTCTTGATATTTTCTTTTTCCCAAAGTTTCCAGATTCGTTTGCTGATGTATTCTCCAACACTTCATTTCCAAAATTCTCAACTACTTTTTCAATAACTTCAGGATATAAGATAACTTCCCTTGAAATAATATCAGTATCTACAACGGGAATTCCTTTTTTCCTTAATATTTCCGCCACAGTACTTTTCCCTGTACCTATCCCCCCTGTTAATCCTATTATCATAACTCCGGCCTCTATTTATTTTTTATATTCATTCTAAATACCTATTTTATATTTCACTGTAATACTCGGGTTATTCCATTCCGTCAAGCATTAAACGAGCATCCTTATCACCATTATCTGACGCTTGTTTTAAATATTTTTTTGCAGTTTTCTTATCTCCAAGATCATAATAAGAAACTCCTAAATTATAAAGAGCTTTTTTATTTCCTACTTTATTTAATGCTATCTCAAAATATTTTATAGCTTCTTTAGGCTGTTTTAATTGAGAATATATCAATCCCGTATTATAAGCATTTTCATTCATTCCGTAATCATCTACAAGAGACTTGTAATATTTCACCGATTCTTGTAATTTTTTCTGTTCATAGTAAAGTACTGCAAGATTATTTACTCCTTTAGCAAGTTTTCCTTTTTCTATTGATTTCAAATAGTACTTTTCAGCCTCTACCTTATTCCCTGACATATCATAAGAAAGAGCTATATTATAAAGCAATTCAGGATCTTCATTTACTCCATCCATTGTTTTTAATATATTTGCCGCTTTTTCTCCCTGATTTTGTTCCTGATAAAGATAAATCAAATTATATGAGGCTTTCCGCTTTTCTCCCATATTTATAGCTTCTTTATAATATTTTTCAGCCAAATCATATTTTTTCTGTTTTTCATAAACTGTTCCCAAATTAAGAGCTGCTTTTCCCGTTTTATTTTTATTGTAAGCACTCAAAAAATATTTTTCAGCTTCCTGTAATTTTCCTGATTTTTCATAAAGTACAGCAAGATTATAAGCGGCCGTATCATCTTTTTCCTTATCCACTGCAAGTTTATAATAATTTTCCGCTTTTTTAACATCTTTTGCTTCATCATATAAAAGTCCCAGTCTATAATATATTCCATTTATACCTTTTGATAATGCCTTTTCAAAATACCTTACTGCATTTTTATTATCATTTGCCTTTTCATATAATACTCCGAGATTATAAGCGGCTTCAGCACTGCCAAACTTATCAGCTGCAATTTTATAATTTTTTTCAGCAAAAACCCTATTTCCCATTTCTTCATATAAATTTCCTAAATTGTAATAAGCATCTCTATCTCCATTATCAGCAGCCATCTGAAAATATTTTATTGCTTCATTTTTCTGACTTAACTCCCCATATATCAAACCTAAATTATACATCGCATCTACATTTTTAGTTTTTTCTACCGATTTTTTATAATTTTCAATTGCAAGATTTTTATTTTTACGGCTTGAATACATATATCCCAATTTATAATATGCCTTATTTTGACCCAATTTTACTGCTTCTTTATAATATTTTTCAGCTTGTTTCATATCTTTCAAAGTATCATACAAAACTCCGAGATTATATGCTGTATCCCCATCTTCTTTTTTTAAAAATGATTGCTTATAAAAATTTTCAGCTTCTTTATAATTTTTTTCAGTGTGATATTTCAATCCTTTATTAAATAATTCCTCAGAAGATACTTCCTCGGAAAATATATTAAATGATATGAGTAATGCTATTATTCCTAAAATAAATAATTTTTTCATAAAAACCTCCAAAATTTTATTTTCCTTACTTTTTTAAGTGGACAAAAAATATCTTTAACTAATTTTTTATATCTTTTAAAATCATTAATTTTTTTAAACTGCAAACTTAAATTATTTCATGCCTTTTCTAATTTTCTCTGATATTAAAAATTTTTCCAAAAAATATAAAATTGTACTAAATTAAAAACAGTTGTCTGAGCAAATCAAGTTTCCTATTTTTACAGTACAATGAATATATTTTACAATTAAAAAATTTTTCAGTTAATAGATGAAAGTATGAGTGTGGCAATGAGCCCCCATAAAAAATTCTTTTTATTATTTTTCTATATTCAAATTTTCTAATATAAAAAATTCTCCATTAAATGATAGCATTTTTCTTTTTAAATTTCCATAAAAAAATTTCCAAAAACTTATGCATATTTTTCGGAAATTTTTAAACCTTTATTGATAAATATTAAATCTCTCTCATTTCTAAAGTTCTCAACAGCTTTTTATTATCAAACGCCAATCCTCCACCTACAACTACCGATTCTAATGAATTTGTAGCTCTATTTATAGTTATCTGTACTCTTTCTTCTATCAATTTATCAAAATTTCTTAAAAGAGAACCTCCTCCTGTTAAGACTATCCCATTATTAAGTATGTCCGCCGACAGTTCAGGAGGACACTTTTCAAGAACTTCTTTTAATGCAATTATTATTTCATTTATCGAATCTTCAATTGCTTCTCTCACTTGATTTGAATTTATTTCAACTGTTTTGGGTATTCCGGTAGACAAATCCCTTCCTTTTATAGCAACTGTCAGATTTTCCTCTCCTGATACCGGCATAGCTGTTCCTATTTCTTTTTTCAAATTTTCTGCTGTTTTATCTCCTATAAGAAGATTAAACTTTTTCTTTACGTATTTTACTATATCATCATCAAAATTATTACTTGCAATTCTCACTGATTTACTTGCAATAATTTCATCAAGGGATAAAATCGCTATATCAGTGGAACCACCACCGATATCTATGACTGTATTCCCTTCAGGCAGTGAAATGTTTATTCCTGAACCTAAAACTGCAGCTCTTCCCTCTTCAATCAGATATATTTTTTTTGCACCGATTGCAGCATCAAAAATTGCTCTTCTTTCGATACTTGTAACCTCAGCCGGAACACATATCATAATTTCCGGTCTGAAAGGAGAACCACCGTATATCTGTTTCACAAAAATATTAAGCATTTCCCTTGTTGCATCTATATCAGAAATAACTCCCTCACTTAAAGGTCTTATTACAGCTAAATTATCTGATGTTTTCCCAAGCATTTCTTTAGCTTTATGACCTATTGCTACTATTTCTCCGGTTTTTTTATCCTTCACTAATACAGAAGGTTCGTTAAGTACTATTTTCTTTTTCTGTTTATCATAAATTAGTATATTTGATGTTCCCAAATCAATCGCAATATTTTTCTTTGTTCTGAAAAAATTAATAAATCTTGTAAATTTAGACATTACTTACTCCTTTTATTTTTTATTACTTTTTAATCTTAAATTTTTAATAATTCTTTTTCCTTTTTAGATAGTACTTCATCAATCGCAACAGTAAATTTATCAGTCATTTTTTGAACTTTATCTTCTCCTGACTTTAATTCATCTTCTGTAATTTCACCATCTTTTTCCAATTTTCTTATTTTATTATTCGCATCCTTTCTAACATTTCTTACAGCCACTTTACCTTCTTCGGCTTCTTTCTTTACAAGTTTTACATATTCTTTCCTACGATCTTCAGTTAATTCAGGAACTACGAGTCTTATAATTTTCCCGTCATTTGAAGGATTAAATCCTAAGTTTGCCTGTAAAATAACTTTTTCTATTGCAGGAATTATCGATTTATCCCAAGGATCTATTGTAAGCAATCTGGCTTCAGGAGCTGAAATCGTTCCTACCTGATTTAACGGTGTCATTACTCCGTATGCTTCCACACTTACTCCATCAAGCATTGAAACACTTGCTCTTCCTGCTCTCACATGTGAAAACTTTTCTTTTGTATTTTCTAAAGCTTTTTGCATTTTATCTTCTGTTTCTAATAAAATCTCCTCTAACATTTTACACCACCTTTAAATTATTTGTTTTATCTTATTATATACTTTATTTACAACAGTTACAACTAAAATTTACAAAATTATTAAATTTTTTGAATTTTTATTTTACATTCTAATTATATTTCTTAACTTTTACTCGTTCACAACTAAAGTTCCTATATCTCCACCTTCAACCATTTTCAGAATATTCCCTTCCTCAAGGGCATTGAAAACGATTATAGGCATTTTGTTTTCTTTACACAAAGAAAGTGCTGCCGTATCCATTACACCTAAATTCTGAGAAATCGCTTCATCAAATGTTACTGTATCATATTTTACTGCATCACTGTATTTCATAGGATCCTTATTATAAATCCCTTCAACTTTAGTCCCTTTTGCAAGTATGTCGGCATTTATTTCCAATGCTCTTAATGCACCGCTTGAATCTGTAGTAAAATATGGATTTCCAGTCCCACCTGCGAATATTACAACTCTACCTTTCTCCAAATGTCTTATTGCCCTTCTTCTTATAAAAGGTTCTGCTACCTGAGGCATCTGAATTGCTGTCAGAACTCTTGTAGGTATTCCGAAATGCTCTATTGCATTCTGGAGAGCAAGTCCATTCATAATAGTTGCAAGCATTCCCATAGTATCTCCCGTTACTCTGTCTACTCCCTTGGAAGTTCCCGTAGCTCCTCTAAATATATTTCCTCCTCCAATGACAATAGCTATTTCTGCTTTTTTATCATGAACTTCCTTTATCTGTCTCGCAAAACTTTCAAGAACTTCATCTGAAAAACCGAATTCTTTATTTCCTGCAAGAGCTTCACCACTTAATTTTAATAATATTCTTTTATATTTAAGCATTTTACAACCTCCTGAATTTCAAAAAAATAGAGGGATAAAATCCCCCTTTTTTTAATTTCCGGCTATTTGTGCAGCAACTTCTGCAGCAAAATCTACTTCGCTTTTTTCTATTCCTTCTCCAACTTTAAATCTGTCGAAAGACACTATTGAAAGAGGGGCAACAAATTTTTCAATAGTTAAACTGTCATCTCTTACATATTTTTGGTTTACAAGACAATTTTCTTCATAGAATTTTCTCATTTTTCCTTCTAATATTTTTTCTACAATATTAGCAGGCTTTCCTTCCTGTTCAAGCTGATGTCTTGCTATTTCCTTTTCTCTTTCCAGATCTTCGGCTGTTACTTGATTTGAATCAAGATATTTCGGATCCATAGCTGCTATATGCATAGCCACACCTCTCGCTTTTTCTATATTTTCGGATGTAGCCTCACCTGTCATATTTACTAATACCCCTATTTTTCCACCTAAATGAATATAAGTTTCAACAAATCCGTCAGTTTTAACTAATTTTAATCTTCTTATATTCATATTTTCACCGATTTTAGCTATTAATTCAGTTAATACATCTTCTATTTTTTTACCTTCCAGTTCCAATGCCTTCAATTCATCTTCACTTGTTACGTCATGAGTTAAAGATAATTCAACCAGTTTTTCTCCAAATGATTTAAATTCGTCATTTTTTGCAACAAAATCAGTTTCAGAATTAAATTCAAGGATAGCTCCTTTTTTTCTGTCTGCTGAAACAGCTCCGAATACAAGTCCTTCAGCTGCAATTCTTCCTGATTTTTTAGCAGCTTTTGCTATTCCTTTTTCTCTTAACCAGTCGATTGCTTTTTCTATATCTCCATTGTTTTCTTCCAATGCTTTTTTACAGTCAAGCATTCCTGCCCCGGTTCTTTCTCTTAGTTCTTTAATTAATGCTGTTGTAACTGCCATGTTACTTTCCTCCTAATTTTATTTATTTTACTTTTTTAATTCCAAATTTTCTATTTTTTTGAATAAATTTTTTACAAACTTAATATCATCAGAAAACTTTTCTTTTTCAGATGTTCCCATTAATTTTTTTGCCCATTTCTCTGCCTCTTCATAATTTTTAAGACCTTCATGGTACATTTCCGTCAGCATATACTGTCCATTCATATCTCCTTTTCGGGCAAGAGGTATAAGTAATTTTTCCAATTTTTTATAATCTTTTTGATTTGTATATATATTATCCAGTACATATACAATTTCTGTCATAGTTTCTATATTTTCTTCATCAAATTTCAACACTTCCAAGGTATATCTTTCTGCCATTTTATAATTTTTATCACCATGATAAAGAAGTATTAGTCTTAACGTTGAATATTCATTTCCCATGATTGAAAATATCTTATGATCTCTAATCTGTCTAAGTCCTTCATGAAAACCGGATTTCAATCTTTCTATATATTTTTTATATTTTTCCGGCATTTTCTTATTCAACTCTTCATACAGAAGAAACAGAGAATCCATTCCGGTACCTTCATTGCCCAATTCTATTGCTTTTAAATAATACTTTTCAACTTTTTTATAATTATTTAAATTATAATAGGAAATCCCTATCATCTTATAAGCATATTCATCTTCCGGATGTTTTTCAATATATTTTTTTAATAATATAATTAAATTTTTACGATCATTCTTTTGAGCTGAAGTTTCAAATTGTTTCTTAAAATCTGCTTTTTCTCTTAAATATCTATTCATAGATTTTGCGTCTATTATATAATAACTATTTGTTTTTTGTATATCATTTTTATTCTGTTCAGCTAACGCACTGAAACTCCCTAATAAAAATAATCCGATTTAAATTCTTTTCATAATCCTTTTTGTCCTTTTACGTAATTTCAATTACAAAGTAATACTTTATTATAAAATTATTGTTCAGGCGGTAATTATACTATCAAATAAATAACTGAAAAAACCCGATTAATAATATTATAAAACTGTATATATTATTTTAGAATCTAAATATTTTCAAAATAAAAATTATTATTTTTACGGGAATAGGGGAATGATTTTATTCCCCTGTTATTTATTAATTTTATTATGCTTCTGTATTTTCTTCATTAACTTCTTCAACTGTTTCTTTTATTACTACTTCTTCAGAAAAGTCTTCATCTACTGAAACTTCCAATTCCTGTTCACTGTCAACAAATCCTTCTACTCCACCGTTTCCTTCTACCGCAGCATTTGCAATAACCTGTGCAAATAACTTAACTGATCTTATTGCATCATCATTTGCAGGTATTTTATAAGTTACAAGTTCAGGATCCACATTGGTATCGATTAATGCGATTACAGGTATTCCTAATTTTTTTGCTTCTTCAAGTGCTAAAAATTCTTTTTTGATATCTACAACGAATAATGCTGCAGGAAGTTTACTCATATTTTTAATTCCACCAATATTTTTAGACAATTTTGCCATTTCTTTTCTTAACAATCCTGCTTCTTTTTTAGTATATGCTGTATCAAGAGTTCCGTCAGCATCCATTTCTTCAAGCTCTTTCAATCTCTTTACTCTTGTTTTTATAGTGTTTAAGTTAGTAAGAAGTCCTCCAAGCCATCTATGGTTAACATAAAATCCTCCTGCTCTTTCTGCTTCTTCTTTTATAGCTTCTTGTGCCTGTTTTTTAGTTCCTACAAAAAGTACTTTGCCTCCGTTTTCAGAAATTTCTCTTACAAATTCATAAGCTCTTTCTGTAGCTGATAAAGTCTGATGTAAATCCAATATGTGGATTCCGTTTCTTTCTGTAAAAATATAAGGCTTCATTTTAGGATTCCATCTTTTTGCCTGATGACCGAAATGTGCCCCTACTTCTAATAATTGTTTCATTGTGATTACTGCCATGTGTTTCCTCCTATTTTATTTTGGTTTTTCTCCCACTTATCTCTAAAAACAGATTACCTGTCAGGTAACACCCTATTTTTAGATAAAACAAAGTGTGATTTATAATCAGGTTATTTTATCATTTTTTATATTCATTGTCAATGCGGTTCATATTTATTTTATATAGAAAAAAGAGAGTTAAAAAACTCTCTTTAATATATTTTCGATAAATTTATCATCTAAAATCGGATTTGTATTTTTTCCAATATCTATTTTGTTGTCAAGCCTATGCTTAATCCTGCTCTTAATTCATTAATTTCTATTGTTTTTCTTCCTGACTTATCTTTTGCAGTTTCTTTATGTACAGGTCTGTATCTTACATAAGGATTAATTGTAACTTTTCCTACTCCAGTTTCAAATTCTTTTTTATAATGTAAGTCTGTCCATACTGAGAAATAATTGTAATAACCATTTATCGCTGTATATTTTTCCCACTCATTATCTACTGTAAGTTTACCATAAAATCCTGCGAATGAAGGTGTAGTATAATGAACTGCTGTATAGTAATCAATATAAACATTTGATTTAGCTTCTTTTCCTGTTCCGCTTACCTTTCCTTTTGCATCTCTGAAGTGATGTATTAAATCAACATTATATCCGATTTTCCCGATATTTCCTTCATAAATTTTTCCGCTTGTACTTAAATCCAGGTTTAATCCCCAACCGTCAGCTTTATTATTTACAAAGTCTGAACCGCTGAAATGATAATCTCCTGATTTATTTCCATTTATATTGAAATATACTCCTTGAAATGTTGTAGAAATTTTTTGACCGAATACAGTTACATCAAATGAAGGACCAAAATATATCTCATTTAAAATTCCTTTAGTACGTGATGTTCCTTTAAGACTTTCACTACCTGTTAAAGGATCTATTTTCTGTCTGTTTGTATCACTTATCCAACCAAATACTGTGTTAGTGTCTAGTGCTCCCAGTTTTACATTTTTACTTATTTCCAATTTTGTATACCAGTTTTCTCTTTTGTTATAAGTTCCTAATGCAGTTATTTTATTATTTTTAAAATTGTTTCTGTTAGTATCATTATCATGTCTAATAAGGAAACTTGCATTAAGTCCCCATTCATCAACTAAACCGAATTCTCCCGATACTATTTTTCTCCATCTTGTTCTTGCTCTGTTATTTTTCTTAAATCCCGCATTTCCTATTCCGTTAGCTTTATCTCCATCTCTATCTTGCCAACCTTGTCTTAATTCATTTGTTACTTTTATACTTTTTAAAACATCCTGATCAGCTGAAACTATTCCTGATACGGCTAATGTTAAAGCTAATAATCCTAACACTTTTTTCATAATTCCTCCTAAATTATTTGTTAATATTTTTTATCCATACATATATTACACTAATCATTAAAGTATAATATTATATATTCAATATACATTATACCTCATTTTTTTATTTTGTCAAGGAAAATTATAAAAAAATTTTAAGGATAAAAAAAGGAAACTTAATAAACATTTCAAAATTAACTTATAAAAAATTTGATAAAAAATTTTCAACAAAAGTTCTTTTATATTCAACTTTTTTTCATAAAGACTTTTTACTACCTCTAAATTTCCTTTATTGACTATAGAATTTTTAATATTTAATAATATAAATTCCGGAACTTTTTATATACATTTCACTTTTATGATTCCTACTATTCTATAATTTAATTACACTTTCACTTAAAACTATTTCTATTACTTTTAGTCCTCTTCAATATTCAAATTTTATAAAATATAAAAAACAGTGAATCTCTATATTTTTATATTGAAAAGATATTTTTGAACATAGTAAAATTTAAATTAAAATGCTTTTTGATCGAACTTTTTTATAAAAAAATTCAGATATATTTTAACAAAAAAAGAGAGAAAATTTCCCTCTTTTTTATATTTTTACTATTTAACTGTTAATCCTACGCTTACTCCTGCTCTGAATTCATTAGTTTCAGTAGTTACCTTTTTGTTATCTTTATTGTGTTTATTATATTCAGTTTCTCTATGTAACGGTCTGTACTTAATGAAAGGATTTACTGAAACTTCTCCTACTGCAGTATCAAAAGCAGCTTTATATCCTGCATTTGTCCAGATTGAGAATTCATTTTTGTATCCACTTACCGCTGTATGCTTTTCCCATTCATTTTCCATATTTATTTGTCCATAGAATCCTGCAAATGAAGGAGTTGTGTAAGTAGCTCCTGTTATATAATCCAAGTAAACACTTGACTTAGCTTCTTTATCAGTAGCTGCAAGTTTTCCTTTAGGATCTCTTAATTTATGATTTAATTCAACATAATAGTCAACTTTTCCTAAATTTCCTTCATAAATTTTCCCGTCAGTTGCAAAATCAGCATTTAATCCCCAACCGTCAGTTTTTCCTCTTTGGAAATCTCTACCATCTGCATAATAATCAGCAGATTTTTTACCATTACTGTTAAAGTAAACCGCTTGTAATGTAGTAGATATATTTTGTCCTAATACTGATATTCCGAAAGTAGGTCCAACATAAATTTCATTTGAAATTCCCGTTGTAGTTTTATGAGTATCCTTTGTACCTTCTTGTGAAGACTTATGAGTCCATCCTAAAACAGTTTTAGTTTCAAGAGAACCTATATTAAGTGCTTTTCCTAATTCAAAATTAGTTTCCCATCCACCTTTTCTTATATCAGATACTACATTTTCACCATTTGCATTGTAAGCATAGAATCTGTCACTATCTTTCTGGATTTTAAATTTTGCATCCAATCCCCATTCGTCATTTAATCCGAGTTCTCCAGATACAACATTTCTCCATCTTAATCTTACCTTATTTCTTTTTTTGAAACCTGCATTTCCTATTAAATTAGCATCTTTTCCATCTTTATCAGTCCAAGTCTGTCTTAATTCTGAAGTTGCTTTTATGCTTTTCAGAACATCCTGGTCAGCAGAAGCTATTCCGGATACAGCTAATGTTAATGCTAATAATCCTAACAATTTTTTCATAACTTTTCCTCCTAAAATTTTCGTTTTAAAATTTATTACTTTCTAACAACCTATCGGTATTCTAACATAATAGAAAGTTTTTGTAAAGTTTTTTTTGACTTTTTCCTTATTTTACAACATAATATAATTGTTCCGATATTTCTCTTTCCATTTGATTAATCCCTTTAAATACAGCTACTCAACATTTTTTATATATTTATATATAAATAAAAAGAATATATCTCAATAAACATAATCATAAATAAAATATATTGGAATATTTATTTTTTAACTACTCTACTTCCTGCGCCGCTTATAGATACTGAAGCTTTTCCTGATTTTGTAAGAGCTGTTTTATAATATACTACGTTTGATGCTCCCTGTATTCTTATACTCTTTACAGATTCGACATTTACAGTATTCCCTGCTCCTCTTATTGTTATTGAAGAAACTTTTCCTTTTATTGTAAGTGTATTTGATGCCCCCTGTATTATAACAGCTTCTCCGTTTAAAGTTACAGTTTTATTGTTTGATGCTCCCTGTATTATATAGTTTTCACCATCTCTTTTAACACTTCCCGAACCTCCACCAATATCATCTCCTATATCTCCTACAGACGGTGTAGGAATTTTTACATTAATTATTCCCCCTAGATTTATTGATGTTGCATTTATGATTCCTGTAATAAAAAATAGAGTTATTATTTTTTTCATATTTCCCTCCTAATATTTTAAATAATTATTTTTTATAAACTTCACTTCCCGCACCGCTTATATCCATGTAAGGTAACTCTCCCGTCAAACTTTTTTCATAAATCACAGTATTTGCAGCTCCTTCAATGACAATATTCCCCACTGTTTCCACATTAACCGTATTGGAAGCCCCTTTTATTATAATTGAAGAGGCTTTTCCTTTTATTGTAAGTTTATTGGAAGAACCGATTATTTCCACAGTTTCTCCATTTAACTTAACTGTTTTATTATTATTTGTTCCGTTTACTACATACTTTCCTTTTTCTTTTCCTACTTTTCCGGTTGAACCTGTGGGAATTTTAATAGTTGTACCTACACCTACACTTACAGGACCGATAGGAACACCCACTCCTATGCCTATACCTGTACATGACATAATTAAAATTGAAACTACTCCTATAAACAAAATATTTTTTATTTTTCTCATCTCTTTGCAGATTATTTGTAATTATTCTGCTTCTCCTTTCTATAAATTTCATAAATTTATAACTAAGTTACATATATTTTTATAAATAAAAAATAGTGCGGTCTAAAATTGAATATTCAGTATGGAATATTATAATTTATATGACCAACACTATTTTCCTCATTATTTAAAACAGTTGTTTCAATTTATTACTTAACGATAGTAGCAACAACTCCTGAAGCTACTGTTCTTCCACCTTCTCTTATGGCAAATCTCAGTCCTTCTTCCATCGCAATAGGATGT